>JAICGJ010000111.1 GCA_025923195.1 Chryseolinea sp. | reverse complement strand
TAAAAATATTCCGTAGAAAGATGTCGCGATCAAAATCCCAGTGATGCAGGAGCTGACCCTTCGCGAGGGATCTCTTAAGTAGTTCAATTGCCGTTTCTTTTTTTCCAGACAGAGCAAACATTCTCGCTCTCAAATAATCGGCCTGATACTCGAACTCGTGCCTTCTCCAAAAGATTAATGTGTCCTCCTTTATTCCTGCAAAGATTTCCTCAGCGGTAGCTGTATTTCCTAATGAGGCTTCTACATAAGCCAGATAGAGAGTAAGTTCCAGACTCAATTCCGGATTTTGTGAGTTCTTGCGAAGTTCTTTACTCAGAACGATTTTGGCTTCCTCATAATCGCCAGCGATATAGAGCACATCGATCAAGTCATACGAAAACGCTTTTTTCTCTGGAAGTGAATTCATGAGTGCCCTTGCTTTGGTGGCAAAGTACTTGGCTGTCTCCGTCGCCGAGATCAAACTAAACTCATATGCTGCGTCCGTGTAATATTCAGCACAAAATTTCTTATCATTCCTGCAAAAACGGGTGATCAGTTCCTCAATCTCCAATTGTGTTTTACCGGACCGTACACTGGCATTAATATACAACGTAGGAACGTTCCTCGTGCGATAGTCAGCAGGGATAGAGTCAAGGTATTCAATAGCTTCTGAGTACGTTCCCAGCATCATCAGGGATTCCGTAAAATTCCAGATTTTATAATAGTGCCAGACCAAACCTACATCCTTCTGAAGTGGTTCCTGCAGCTGGGACAATACTTCAATTGCCAAATGAGGCATAAACTGAGACTTTGCGCGATGTCCGGCGATCAGATTGAAATAATAATCCTGCGGATATTCCTTCAACATTTTCAATGCGATGCGTAAGGACCCCTGGTAATCACGGGATAATAAATGATAGACTTCTTCACAAACATTTCTTTCGTAGTGGGTAGTGTTGTCCATCTCTTGCAATAATTGTACAACGGAGTCTCGCTTCTCGCCTCTGTAGAACCAGGTCAGAAACAAGTGCGGCATTACGAAATTAGGTTCCAACGCCGTGGCCTTCTCAAAATGAAGGCGGGCTTCTTCCGGATACAAGCCAGACTGAAGTCCGGCAAGCCCCTGCAAATAATGCACGTATGCCTCATAGCCAGGAGGATTTAACTTTCCTGTCTTGACATCTTCCAGGTTGGTGAGAATTCCAGCGATCTTCATGCGCAATACCTCCAACATTTGCATCACGCTGTCCCTTGGCCCGCTTACGGCAGGTATAGCGTAAATCAACTCCTGGGTATTTGCATCAACCAGCCGTGAGTCAACATAGAGATTTCCACTTTTTTCAAAATAGCTTCCCGTGATGAAATAGTCAGCGTGCACCACTTCAGCCAGTGTAAGACGATCGTTTGGGTCATCCGGAAGAATTCCAAGATAAGGCAGATATTCTTTTACTGTAAAGAAAGGGACTATCTTCACTTGGTCGACGTTGTCAAGCCTGTCAGAGATCCAGCTACTGGCAATATCTCCAACCTGGGCTAACAGAGTATCACCAGTCTGATTGATGAATGGAATAATGGCTATCCTGCTACCCACTGTCGGAGAGAATCCCGACAACGTCTTTGTAGATCTGTAATAATAGGCCATTGCAGCAATGGCGACTAACACAAGAAAACCAATTAGGACCCAGGGGTACCTCCTGTCTCTCGCTGAAGGTCGCGCTGCTTTTTGTACCGCAAGGATCACACTGTAAGAGTGCAGCACATGGTTTATCTCAGGTAATCTGTAAAAATCGAAAATCTCCTTGCTCTCAAAATGAGGCTCTCTGCCATTCTTTTTTGCTTCGCCAGGACGGATTCCAAGAGATTCCTTAAAGCATTTGTTAAAATAGGCCGGACTTTGGAAGCCTACCTTGTAGGCTATTTCAGCCACGGTATAGGTTGTAGTAAGAAGGTAATGATAGGACTTAATCAGCCGGAGATACGAGATGAATTTGCCCGTGGATAGTCCAGTGTCTTTCTTCAGTTTCCTATGGGTTTGCTCTCTGCTGAGATTCAGACAAGAGGCCAATTCGTTTCCGGAGAAATCATGCTGATCCAGATGAGCCATTACTATTTCAGCAGCCCGGGCGACAAAAACCGGATCGGCAGGTTTTAAATCCATCACAGAAATAACAATACTAAATATAAGATTTTGCACCAACTTAACAGCGATTTGCCGTGATCGAAAAAACAGCTACAAATGTGGCGTTCGATGACGGACTTAGGAACCTTTATGAAAGCAGGACACCGGATAAGCAGAGCTTTGTAATACATTGCAACGCAATTAACTTCCAACCCTCGACCGGCTATAACGGATAATGACTTTGCCAACTTCGGTAACGATGAGTGGTATTATTCCAAGCGCCAATACATTCAGCCATCCTCTCGCATCGAGCATGTGTAGCTTGAAGGCTTTTTGCATGAAAGGAACGCCAAGGACAAATAACTGTAATAAAAAACCCAGAGCAATTGCTCCGATCAAGTATTTATTCGAAAAAATACCAACCTGAAAAATGGATTTCTCCACATTTCGGAAACTGATCGAATACAACAGTTGACACGCAATGATGGTCATAAAAGCCATCGTTCTCGCGTATTCAGTAACCTTCTCTGGTATGGCGCTGTCTCCAGGACTGTATCCATGACGATGATAACCGTACCAGAAAGCAAAAATCGTTAACAGGCCGATCATAATTCCCCCGCCTATAACCCTGAAGCCAGCCAGGTCGGCAAAAAAACTTTCTTTGGGATCGCGTGGCGGCTTTTGCATAACATCGGGATCGCCAGGATCCATACCGAGCGCAACTGCAGGTAGCGTGTCAGTGAGAAGATTTATCCATAGAAGCTGCGTAGCGATAAGCGGCGCGGGAAACCCTAGGAGGATGCAAACAACCATTGTCACTACTTCGCCCATATTGCTTGCTAAGAGAAATATGACCGATTTTTTTATGTTGCTGTAAATATTTCTTCCCTGTTCAATAGCAGAGATTATCGTAGAAAAATTATCGTCCGCCAGGATCATGTCAGCGGCACTTTTTGCCACATCAGTTCCCGAAATGCCCATAGCCACACCGATGTCGGCGGTGTTTAAAGATGGTGCGTCGTTGACGCCATCCCCCGTCATGGACACAATATTGCCCCCAGCTTTGTAGGCCCTGACAATTTTTACTTTATGCTCAGGAGAGACCCTCGCAAATACACGGTAGCGCGATATATCTTCGCTGAGCTTCTGATCCGAATGTTGATTAAGTTCCTCACCGGTGATAGTTTGGTGGAGACCTTCAGCAATTCCCAACTCCTGTGCGATGGCAAACGCTGTATTCCTGTGATCGCCAGTAACCATGATCGTGCTGACGCCGGCACCCTTTGCTTTCTGGATGGAAGATTTCACTTCATCCCTGGGCGGATCCATCATGCCCACCATACCCAACAAGATGAGGTCCTTTTCCATTTGTTCAGATTCAATTTCAGACTTAACGGGCTTATAGGCTGCCGCTAGAGTACGCAACGCCTGGCCTGACATATTTTCAGTCGCCATTGCGTATTTCGTTCGGTGATCATCTGTAAGGGGAACCACACCTCCATTTTCATAGACATGGGTACATTTGCCAATCAGATTGTCAATAGCACCCTTTGTATAAACGGTGAGACTCCCTCCTTCATCCATGAGTGTGGACATCAATTTCCTACTCGACTCGAACGCCAATTCAGCGATACGATTATACTTATCTCTAAGTTCCTTGCGGTCTATGCCGAGCGCATCGCCAAAAACCAGCAGCGCAATTTCAGTTGGGTCTCCTGTACCCTCTCCATCCTGATAAGTCGCGTCGGAGCAAAGTATCATCGCCTTAGCCAGCAACTGTGCATCCGGCGATGGATCATTAGGCCTCGTCTCGGAAACGTCGACTTCTCCCTCCTTCGCATTGAAGTAACGGACAACCGTCATCTTGTTTTGCGTGAGCGTTCCGGTTTTATCAGAACACACAATGTTTACGGAACCCAGTGTTTCGACCGCAGGTAATTTTTTTATGATGGCATTTCTTTTTGACATGTTCGTCACGCCGATCGAAAGCACAACGGCAACGATAGCAGCGAGGCCTTCAGGTATAGATGCAACGGCTAGTGATACAGCGGTAAGAAACATTTCCGCTATATCCCGTCCCTGAACCAAAGCCAATATAAAAATCAGAACGCAAACTCCTACCGCAATTTTACCCAGCATTTTACCCAACTCATCCAATCTTTTTTCCAAGGGAGTTTGCGACTCCACTTCCTTGTCAATTATGTCCGCAATTTTACCGACCTCTGTCTGCATGCCAGTATCAACCACGACTCCAACGCCTCGTCCATACGTAACCATCGTAGACATGAAAGCAAGGTTTACGCGATCGCCCAGAGGTGTCTCCGCACTATTTATTACCGCCTTTGCATCCTTTTTAGAAGGAACTGATTCGCCGGTTAATGAAGATTCGTCAATCTGCAGATTAGCCGATTCGATCAGTCGAAGATCAGCAGCAATCAGCCTGCCGGCGTCCAGGATCAAAATATCCCCAGGAACAATTTGTTCGGATTCAATTTCCTTCACTTCACCATTTCTTTTTACAAGCGCCTTGGGTGCCGATAACTTTCGAAGGGCCTCAATTGCGTTGCCCGCCTTTACCTCCTGCGTTACACCCAAGATCGCGTTGATCAGAATGACCATCAGAATGATTATAGCATCAACATATTCACCCATGAAAAGTGTTATAACAACCGCCCCAAACAATACATAGATCAGCGCATCCTTTAATTGCTTCAGGAATAATTGAAGAATGGTTTTCCGTTTCTGGCCCTCAAGTTTATTGAGGCCGAATTCCTTTTTCCTGAGTTCGGCCTCATCCTGTGAAAGACCGGATGCCGGATTAACGTTTAGTGCTCTTAATGCTTCTTCAATTGACTTGGCAAACCACATAATTTTTTTGGCTCCGTTTGAAATTCAATGCGCCCTTAAAGCTACATTATGCACGGATATTAATCACGGCAATCTAAGATCGTATTGATTCGCATTCCAATTTTTGCCCTCATGGCTACAATTCCCAGGGCGTTAAAGGGTTAACGGGCTTGACGCCTATGACTTTGATTTGACGATCACATCGAGATATCTGAAGGCTAACGATATCAAATGAGATTTTCCCTCGACAGCCGCAGAAGACTTAATAGTTCAAAGATTCAACTCACAGGTAATAGTTCGTCGCCGCTGGAGTCCCTTCAGCAGGTATCCAGGGGTTGCTGGTTGCGTTTTGTACTGAATTTCTGATTAAAGTTTTAGATTTCATCGGAACATATCTAAATTGCGATATATCCGTTCGTATATATCGATGCCTCGTAATCTGAAGCAATAGCATCAATGGTTAATACATTATGAAACTAGCATTGCCTGTCTGTGCGCTCAACCTTATTATTCTATCGACAACGGTGTTTGCGCAATCAGGCCCGAACGCATTTATTACTGTTGAAGGGGAAGTTGTAAAGACGTTAAAGCTTACAACGAAAGATATATCAAAATTTCCTTTGACAGAAGTGATTGCAAGAGACAAGGACGGAGGCGAGCACAGATTTAGTGGAACCTTACTTTCGGTAATTCTTGACTCTGCTGGCGTTACATTGGGGAAGCAACTGAGAGGTGAGAGTCTCATGAAATATGTGGTAATTAAAGCGGCTGATAGTTATCAGGTTGTTTACTCATTGCCTGAGATCGACCCCGAATTCACGGCCCATCAAGTTGTGTTGGCAACACATATTGATGGCGATCTCTTGCCAATAGGCGAAGGACCATTCAGGCTGATTGCACCTCAGGATAAAAGACCCACAAGATGGATAAGACAAGTAACCGCAATTAAGGTTCTGATTTCAAAAGATCACTAATTGATGTATGCATCTTAAATTCAGACTTGCTTTAATACTTTTGTGTGTCTTCCACGGCGCACAAGCACAGGATAGAATCGTTATTGCGGCTGCATCGGATTTGAAATTCGCACTGGACTCCGTAATCAAATCCTATAGGCTCGAAAATACTGGCACCATCGAGACCACGTATGGCTCTTCCGGTAAGCTAAGTGAGCAAATCATTCATGGCGCTCCGTTCGACCTTTTTTTTTCTGCTGATATCTCTTATCCCGAACTGATCAGGCAAGAAAGTAAAACCGGTTCGAATATCTATCAATACGCAAGGGGGCGCCTGGTAATTTGGAGTAAAAAGATAGACCCCAACCAGAAAGAAATGAAGTCATTGCTGGACCCATCCATTAAAAAAATTGCTATTGCCAACCCGATGCACGCGCCTTATGGAATGCGTGCCATCGAAAGTCTAGAGTATCATAAATTAATGCCTTTGGTAAAGGGAAATCTTGTGTACGGCGAAAACATTTCTCAGGCTGCACAATTCGTTTCTACCGGCGCAGCCGACATCGGCATCATTGCTTTATCACTTGCCTTATCACCAAATATGCAAAGAGAAAATGGCAGATACTATTTAGTTCCCGAGACGAGTCACCAGCCACTCAATCAAGGCGTGGTCATTACTTCGCACGGAAAGTCCAGCAAACTTGCCAAGGCATTTTTTGAATTTGTCAAAAGTGAAAAGGCAATTGCGGTATTCAAACACTACGGTTTTGCAAAACCTGAATAGAGGTTTTGGCGATAGCATTAATGTCCGTATCACGGCTTCGATAAATGTCGCTTTTTTTGAAATCGTCCATTTGGAATAATAACGTCGGAGTTTTATAATAGGCGAATTCACGGCACCAACACGATCATGATACTCCGTAACAAAAATGCCATTATCTATGGCGCAGGCGGCTCAATGGGTGGCTCAGTCGCCAGGGCATTGGCCAGCGCCGGCGCCAATGTATTCCTTACTGGCCACAATCTTGCTCCTATACGCAAGGTAGCCCATGAAATTCTTGCATCAGGCGGACAGGCTGAGGCCAATGAGGTGGATGCACTCGATGAAAAGGCCATCAAGGAACATATCGAAATGGTAATACTCAAATCGCGCACGGTCGATATTTCATTTAGCGCAATTGATTACCGCGTCGTTCAAAACATCCCGTTGGTGGATATGACGTCAGATGATTTTGTGCGTCCCGTTAATATTGCCATGAGAACCCATTTCCTTACAGCAACCGCGGCGGCAAAAGTAATGATGAAACAAAAATCAGGAGTTATTTTATCTTTGACTGCTACTCCCGGCGGTATTGGTTATCCTTATACCGGCGGATTTGCACCCGCCTGTTGTGCGATTGAATGCTTTTCACGGAATCTTGCATCAGAGCTTGGCGTATATGGTATCCGTGTTGTGAATATCAGGTCAGCTGGGTCTCCCGACTCCAAGATATTCAAAGATGCATTGGAAAGTAATCCGGATGAAGTAAAACCGATAATCACAAAAATGGAAGCAGACACGATGTTAAAACAGCTTCCATCAATGGTAGATATTGCAAATGTCGCCGTATTCTTGTCGTCGGACATGGCTTGCAAGATAACCGGTGTTACCATCGACGTAACCTGTGGTACAACTTCAGGTTTAAATTATAAAGTGCCATCTGTTTCGCTGGTATGATTAACCTTGTATAATTAACTTAAAGGAGTAGCTCGCAAATTGAACACATCCCTGAGCGCTCTTTTTGCCGCATGATACCCACACATTCCATGGACACCCCCGCCAGGCGGCGTAGATGATGAACAGATATAAATTCCTTTTGTTGACGTTCGATAGGGCGACCACCGCAATGCAGGACGCGTAAAGAGCTGCCGGATGTCGATCGCACCACCATTTATGTCACCGCCAATGTAGTTAGGGTTGTATTTCTCAAACTCATTAGAGTTGAATACATGTCTTGAAAGAATACGCTCCCGAAAACCTGGGGCAAACCTTTCTATTTGCCCTTCGACAGCGGCTGTCATGTCTTCAGTAGAACCGTGCGGCACGTGGCAATAAGCCCAGGCAGTATGTTTTCCGAAAGGCGCCCGAGAAGAGTCGAACAAGCTCTGCTGAGCAAGGAGCACAAATGGATTCTTAACATGTTTCCCACGCCACGTCAATGCTTCAGAATTCTCTATTTCCCGGAAGGTATTTCCGAGATGAACAGTGCCTGCTGTTCTGCACGCTTCCGCAGTAAACGGAATCGGGTCATCTAAGGCCCAATCTATTTTATACACACCCATTCCATACCTGTAACGACCCAGCTGCCATTTATAGATAGCGGATAATTTATGCCCTGCAATTTGCAACAACTGCCTGGGCGTAACATCCAACAACACCGCGCGTGAAGATGGCAATTGACTCAACGCGCTAACGGTAAAACCCGTCTCGATCTTGCCTCCAAGTGATTTGAAGTATGATGCCAATGCCGCAGCAATCCTTTGAGAACCTCCCCTCGGCAACGGCCATCCGTGGCGGTGACCCACAGCGATCAACACAAGACCGATGGCGGCCGAAGCAACGTTAGTCAGAGGTAATAAAGAATGCGCGGTCATACCTGCCCAGAGCCCTTTCGCTTTTTCTGTAGAAAACCTCCTGGAAATTGCGTGCGCAGATTGAATGGCGTGCAGGCCAAAACGGATAAAGGCGAAAGGACTTCTGGGAATACCGATCGGACTCAGCACGTCCAGTTCAATGGCAGGCCAGTCCGACACCATAGGCTTAAAAAGACTCTCATACGCATTTGCATCATTCCCCAAATAATGCATGGTTTCGGCAAGAGAGCCGGCCAAAACCGCAGCCTCACCGTTATCGAAGGGATGAGCAGCATTTATTGTTGGATAAATGTATTCGAGGCCATGGCTTTCTAACGGCAGGGTCCTGAAAAAAGGAGAAGCCGCAGCCATCGGATGAATTGCAGAACAAATATCATGGGTAAATCCAGGCAGGGTTAATTCAGCCGACCGCATTCCGCCACCGATCGTATCCTTTGCCTCAATGATCAATACTGAAATGCCTTGCTGCTGCAGTGCAATTCCGGCTGCCAATCCGTTGGGTCCCGAGCCTACTATGATTGCGTCATAATCCATTACAGATATCACATTAGCTAGTCATTCAACCCATTTTAAATACCAGGATACAGAAACTTACGGCCGAAACCAACAATTTAGTCACGGCTCAATTACTAAGTTCTGAAAACGACGACGATGGTTTTGATTTTACCGAAAGCTATGACATCCACCTTATAAGCATTCCTAACAATGCCGCGGCCACGATGAGCAAAGGTTCCTGCACTTTTTTGAATTTGAGGAGAACGGCCGCTGTAGTGAGAGCAATAAGGAAAGTAGGTGCATCCAAAAGAGTTCTCTTACCGAGCACGAGTACGGCACCTGCGATCGCTCCAATTGCGGCGGCGGTTACTCCGTCAACAAATGCTTTAATTCCAGGATGTTTACCATACTTCTTAAAATAAGGCGCCGGGACAATGGTGAAGATATAACACGGAAGAAACGTTGCCAATGCCGCGACCACTGCACCTAATGGTCCGGCCACGAGATAACCGATAAAACCCACTGTGATGACCACTGGCCCAGGCGTTATCATTGCGACTGCAACTGCATCAAGAAATTGTTGCTCATTCAACCACGCATATTCTTTCACAACACCTCCGTAAAGGAATGGTACGATTGCCAATCCACTTCCAAAGACAAAGGCGCCCGCTTTGGTAAAGAACCAAGCAATTTCAAGATACTTGGATTCAGTTGTGATGGGCTGAAGCTGCATTAACATACAAGGAATGATGCCATGTGCAGAATTGAACCATTTTGGCGGCGCTTTTGTCAGCCACACTGCGATACCCGCCAGTATTATAATCCATAGAATCTCTTCTTCGGTTATGAATGTTGTAACTGCGAGAATGAGAAAGATGACCCAGAGCAACTTATCTCGTCCAATATTTTTTAGTGTAAGTTTATAACTTCCAACCGCAATGATCCCAATAACGGCAGAGCCTACTCCATAAAACACCGCTTGCATCCATGACAGCCCCCCGTATAGGACATACGTATATCCAATAATCAGGACCATCACGAAAGATGGCAGGACGAACGCAATGCCCGCGAGCGTAGCTCCTAAGATTCGATAGTGAACGTAGCCAAGGTAGATACATAGTTGGGCGGCCAGAGGACCCGGGGCCAATTGTGACAGTGCAAGTCCTTCTTTGTAATCTTCGTCGCTGATCCACTTCTTATCCTCCACGAGGTCCCGATGCATATATCCAACTAACGCAACGGGCCCCCCAAATCCCAAGGTGCCAAGTTTCAAAAAGTATAAGATGAGTTCAGTAAGAGAGTACTTTGGGAGGGTTTCCATTCGAGAAATTTACTTCGCCGACCAATTATGTTTTTCATCCTGCACATACTTGGCCCAACTATATAGGGCGTCGTATATTTTCATTCCGATCTCTAACATGTCGTGATCATTTCTAAAGTTGTATGATAGTCCGGCAGATATTGCCCACAGACCAGCAGCCTGCGGCGCAAGACTAAACTTGTCCGTATCGGCAGCGCGGACGATATCAGCGATTTGAAGTACACACGGATCGGAGATTCGGTGCTTTTTTACAATGTAATCGAATGTACAACTATCTCCTTCGTGTGTATATTCAACACCGTGCAAGTCATACGGAATAGCACCTAAGTCGAGCGCCTTCTCTAAGACTTTGTCTTTCGGAACATACAAGAACTCTGCGTCGTGGTCTACAAAATTTTTTATCAACCACGGACAAGCAATGCGGTCAATCTTTGGTCGTTCACGTGTAATCCATTTCATAGTCTGATAGAATTGATCCGCACAATTCTACTGACTATTTCGTGCGCGAGATAGAATAATATTTACGTTTTGTACGCTATTTACTTTCAAGTAAATCTTTTCTGTACTCCTTCGGGTTTTTTCCAGTATGCTTTTTAAAGATGCGGTTAAAATGGCTCTGATCGGAGAACCCACTCAGATATGCAATTTCCGCTAATGAATTTTTGGTGTCTTTCAACAACTCTATCGCTTTTTCAATGCGAAGTTTTCGGATATAATCGCCGAAAGAAAGGTCATCAAAATATTTGGAGAACTCCCTCGACAAATAGCTTGGATGCACATGCAAATTTTGCGAAATAGCTTTCAGGCTCAGGCTTAAATTGGTGTCTATCTGATCTTGAATAATTTCCTTAAGTTCCTTCGCCCACTCGGGGATCTTTTTCGATCCTGACTTCTGACTGAGAAATTTTTTGTACACATCCAACAAAAGGTTCTCGACGGGATTTTGGGTGTGTTTTACGCCTTGCAGATCCTTTGCCCACTTGTAAAGCGCATCATATATTAGCATGCCCTTCTCCAACAATTGCTGATCATCCTTGATGATTTCCGAAAGGCCCGCGGAGATAGCCCACAATCCTGACGACTGCGCTGCGATGTCATGGCGGTCAGTATCTGCTCCTCTTACGATTACAGATAAAATCTTTATAGCTGGATCTGTTATTTTATGTTTTTTTACGATGTAGTCAAAAGTGCACTCATCTCCATAATGCGTATATTCGACATCGGGTATGTCAAAAGGTATGGCGTTTAATTTCTCCGCCTGCCTTCTAACCTCTTCAAAGGAAACGTAAATAATTTCTGCGTCCTTGTCTACAAAACGTTTGATTAGCCAGGGGCACGCGATGCGATCAATCTTTGGACGCTGTCTGGTAATCCATTTCATGTAAAATATTTTTACTCAAAAGTAAAAACTATCTCAACATCGATGGAAAGTAAAGGTTCTTTTTCTTTTTTAAATGTCTATCAGTTCTATGGATAGGTAAAATGACATCGGGAGCAAAAAGAATTCTGCCATTACCTGATTAATAACTATTTCAACAATAAAAAGGATTTTACAACGATATGGCTATTTATGTAAGACGAATCTATATGCTCAAACCCTCGCTTTCAGATACGCAAAGGAATTGCTCAATGTTGTTTCAGGATCCGGTGTAAGATCCCTTTCCAGGTAAAAATGATCGGCCCCTGATCTCTTCGCTGCTTCTATAATCCCAGCGACATCCAGAACGCCAGATCCGGGATCTGCCATCTTTCCAAACAACGATATCCACTGATCCGGACTTCCCCCGTCGCCCGAAAACCGAATTGGCTCAGAGGCATCCTTCAGATGAAGAAGTTTGAATCGTCCGGGATATTTATTGAGATATTCTATAGGACTGGCCCCAGCCGCAGTCATCCAGAAAATATCAAGCTCGAATTTCACTTTTTTAGCATCCGTTTGTGTCAGAAGTGTATCCATCAATGTCTTTCCCTCCTTTGGCGTATGTTCATAACCATGATTGTGATACACCAACGTCATCCCAAATTTTGAGATTTCTTGTCCGAATTTATTTAACTCATCTGCAAGTTTATTGAAATCACTTCTATCTTCGGGATTGGTTATCGCCGGGATGGCTACATATTTTGTACCCAGCGCTGACAAACCATCCATCGCGGGTTGCATGTTAGTTCTCATTGTCTGAAGATCAAGGTGAACGGATGGCGCAGACAGACCCAAATCTTTTAAAATTTTCTTCACGTCTGTGGGCTGATAGCCATAAAAAGCATTCTTTGTAATGCCGAGCGTTGGCGCGAGTTGATTCCACCTTTCAATTGTTTCCTTGGCACTGAACTCATAGGGACCAAAGAATTCGATTTCCTTATAGCCGATATCCGCAAGTTTTGTAAGTGTTCCTTTAAAATCAGCTGCGACCAGGGCCGGAATCGTGAACAACTGAATTCCCACTTTCTTCGTCTTTTTGGAGACTTCGGCAAACAAAGATCCAGAAACTGCAACACCCGCCAGTGTAACGGCAGAGGTTTTTATGAACGTTCTTCTTGAGCTCATTTAATGTGTGTTTATTGTGTACAAGTTACACAATGAAAATCAGTTGCCAAAATTGATAATGTACAGCATCCTAACCGTTAGTGAACATCTTTCAATTGTCTTAGTTAACGCCTTTCGGAATCGCTTCCTCAATAAAAACGATTTCAAAACCGGCAACTCCACTGTAATAAAATTTTTCACCGTACATTTCCTTGGTAACCTCATTATTCTCGCTGCTGTGGGAAAAAACTCATGCCTCGGACATTTTAAAGGGGACCTATCTTCAGAAAACTGGAGAAATAAACATATAATTTTGAGATTGGTAAGCATGAGTACGATACATCAACATATAGCTTCATGTAGGTGAAAAGTAGTATCTTTCAAACCTTATGCAAGATCCCTGGCTCAGGAATAAGCGTATTGTTATCATAGGCGGTACTACCGGTATCGGGCTCTCTGCGGCACGAGCTTTTATCGAGCATGGCGCCCGCGTTGTAGCCATCGGCAGAAATTCTGAAAGTGCCAAGAATGCATCGTCATCCTTAAAGACCGCAATAGTGGAAGTTGGTGACGCATCGCAATCTGGCACGACTGAACGCGCGATCGAAAAATGCCTTCAGCAATTTGGAGGTTTTGACGGACTATATCACGTCGCCGGCGGAAGTGGACGAAAGTTTGGCGATGGACCATTGCACGAACTTTCGAAGGAGGGCTGGGAACAAACGCTGAATCTCAATCTTACGTCTCTTATGCTATCCAACCAGGCGGCTGTTAAAAATTTTCTTAAGCAAAAGACCCCGGGAACAATTTTGAATATGGGCTCAGTCCTGGGTTATTCTCCATCCCCCCAACACTTTGTGACCCATGCGTATGCGGCAGCCAAATCAGCGGCAATCGGTTTCACAAAATCAATCGCGTCCTATTACGCACAGTTCGATATCCGAATTAACCTTCTTGCTCCTGCACTGGTTGAGACACCCATGGCACAACGGGCTGCGAACGACAGAGAGATCCTATCGTTCATCAAAACAAAGCAACCCCTCGATGGAGGCAGGATCGGAAAGCCATCGGACCTCGATGGGGCTGCGGTATATTTTATGTCAGACTACTCGAAGTTTACCACAGGGCAAATACTGTCTGTTGACGGTGGATGGTCTATCTCCGAAGGCCAACACAAATGACGATCATGAAAAGAATTGCAATAGGAATTGATTTGGGATGTACGAACATCAAGACGGTAGTCATCGATGAGGAAGGTCAGATTATCCATGAAGACCGCAGAGAAACTCATGAACAGAATGATAAACATTGGAAAGAGGCCATTCGGACGCTGATCCATGATAATAAAAAAAGATCATCGATTACCGCGATAGGGCTTTGCGCTCCCGGATTAGCCAACCCCGACAACACTTGCATCTCCTTCATGCCGGGCCGTCTTCCGGGACTAGAAAATTTTGACTGGTCCGACTTCATACAGGAGAGAGTCTATGTATTGAACGATGCACATTCGGCATTGACTGCAGAATCATATTTCGGTGCGGCTGAAGGATTACAACATGCCATCCTTCTGACCTTAGGTACTGGCGTTGGCGGTGGCATTCTCATTGATGGCAAACTTTATCAGGGGCTGTCACAAATGGCGGGACACTTTGGACATTCAACAGTCGACGCAAACTCACAGGCGCTTGATGTGACCAATATGCCAGGAAGCATTGAGGACGCGATCGGAAATCTAACCATCCTACAACGATCTCACGGAAAATTCACCACAACGTTCCAGCTAATCGAGGCTTACCACAACGGTGATATTTTTGCAACATGGCTTTGGTTGTCTTCTGTTCGAAAACTGGCCATCGCCATTGCATCAGCAATCAATATTCTTTCGCCAGAGGCTGTTATCATCGGAGGAGGAATCGCTCAGGCAAACGATGCGCTCATGAAACCCCTGCAAAGCTTTCTTGACCTTTACGAGTGGCGACCAGGAGGAAAAAAGACAGCACTGAAGCTGGCGAAGTTTTCTGACCTGGCAGGCGCGATTGGCGCCGCTGGATTTGCTTTATCCAAAACAAAAAAATTGAAATGACACCTACACAGGACTATCTCGAGAAATGCCGGCACATCGCCGACATTGTCGCGAAACAAGAACCACTGATTGTCAAGGCAGCACAGTGGTTTTCGAAGACAATCCTTGCGGGAAGAATGGTGCATATGTTTGCTAGTGGGCATAGCCGTATTCTTGTCGAAGAGATGTGGCCACGCTACGGATCATTTCCAGGCTTCAATCCGATAGTTGAGTTATCGCTTACTTTTCATAATCTGGTGGTAGGCGCGAACGGTCAACGGCAAGCCATGTTTCTTGAAAACACAACTGGCTTCGCCGGCAGAATACTTCGAAACTTCGACGTTTCTCCAGACGATTGTGCTATAGTGATCTCCTCAAGTGGCTGCAATATTGTGCCAGTCGAAATGGCAGAACTATTTCAGCAGAGAAAAGTTAAAGTAGTTGCTATCGTCACAAAACAGCATGCTGAAAAAAGCAAAAGCAAACGCGGAGACGGCAAAAAGCTTAGTGATTTTGCAGACCTTGTGCTGGATACCGGCGCACCGGTGGGCGACGCCATGGTGCACATAGATGGACTGGATACACCCGTGGCGCCGGGGTCGTCCATTGGGGGAATTCTAATCGTCAACACTTTGAAAGCAGAATTAGCAAAATTGCTGACCGATGCGGGTCACCCCCCAAAGGTTCTTACTGCGGCGGTGATCGCTGGTGAAAAGCGTGCAGCAGAACTTTTTGAAAGCGCCTATGATGAACACGCACATCGGCTTGCCCGGCTCTTTGAAAATATTGGAAGAAAATAGTTTTCAATTTAATCCTATCGCCATGCAACCAGTTCCCATCAGAACAACAGTCATCGGAAGCTATCCATTCCCAGGATGGCTTGAATTTTCGGCGAAAAACCTGCACGAGTTCGGCAATGCAGACAAAGAAGAAATGATTGAGGATGCTGTGATTGCCGCGATTCATGATCAGGTAACCGCGGGGCTCGATGTCATCACAGATGGCGAGCAGACCAGACTTGACTTTAATCTCTCCTTCTACGGGTACATTAAGGGAATAAAAGAAAATACGGATGACCTGCGAAGATGGGGGCCGGCTGCGCACGATCAGCGGGGTAAGAATTCAATCGTGGACACCCTCGCAGCACCTAACGGTTTGGGTACTGTAAAGGAGTTTCAGCGGCTCAAAAAGTTAGCACCTTCGGGTCCAACATTAAAGGCAAGTGTACCTGGACCCTATACCCTTAGTGGCAGGCTGCTTCCAAATGATAAATATCAAGACCGCTATGCTATCACCGAGGCGCTGCTTCCGCTGATAAAAAAAGAATTAGAAGATTTGGTGGCCGCTGGCTGCAAGGAGATCACAGTTGATGAACCTTCGATGAGTTGCTATGCCTATAAAGAAGATACAAAGCGGTTTGTGGATATCTTCAATCGCACAGTCGAAACCATTCACGGCAAGTGTCGACTCTCCACACATTTATGCTTTGGAAACTTTAAGGGTAGACCAGTGGGTTATCGAAGTATTTCACCTATGCTTCCCGATTTTCTTGATTTGAAAGTAGACGAGGTCCATGTTGAAATGGCCAATCGCGAGTTTGCAGAAGTGGAGCTGCTAAAAGAGTTTGCGAGCAAAATGGACGTAGCTGTCGGTATCATCGATGTGAAGAACTATTACATCGAAACGGTGGACGATGTAGTAACAAGGATAAAAAGATGCCTAACCTATGTACCCGCAGAAAAACTTGCCGTGGCACCGGATTGCGGCCTCAGCCAGACCGCCCGATGGGCTTCGCGGCTTAAGCTGGTTAACATGGTGAAAGGAGCCAGGCAGGTAAGAGAGGATTTGTGATAGGTGTCAATTGGTTTCAGAAAACTATAGCGATCAATGGGCAAATCTTTAATTCAGCCAGTTTGCAAAGGGGTGGAGCTGCAAAACCAAATAAGAAAATCAAAGGCGAATGCCTCCGTTGATTATTTTGATTTGTGGTGGCTGGGACAAAGTGGATTCCTCCTTCAATGGGATGGCAAGTGCCTGTTGCTGGATCCGTACCTGTCGGATTCGTTGACAAAAAAATATGCAGGCACCAATAAACCTCATGTTCGCGTCAGCGAACTTGTGATCGAACCTCATCTACTTGATTTCATAGACATTGTTACTTCCAGTCATAACCATACCGATCACCTGGACGGTGAAACACTTATTCCCCTTCTTGAGTTGAATCCCGAAGCTGCCTTAATTATTCCTGAAGCTAATCGTGATTTTGTCGTAGAGCGTGTGAAATGTGATAGGTCCTTTCCGATTGGGCTAAGCGATGGCGACGAGATTACGTTGAAGGGATTTACTTTTTACGGCGTGCCGGCCGCCCACAATACCATTGAGCGTGATGATAAGGGCCGTTCGAAATTTATGGGATACGTAGTGCGGTTCGGCAAATGGAGAATCTATCATAGCGGCGATACCCTTTGGTATAAGAACATGGCTGAACTGTTGAAACCATTTGAAGTTGACGTTGCTTTTCTTCCAATTAATGGCAATGATCCAGCTCGGGGCGTGGCGGGAAATCTCGATTGCGAAGAAGCCGCCCGTCTGGGTCGCGATATTAAGGCGCGATGGGTGATTCCGCACCATTATGATCTATTTGAATTCAACACCGCGGATCCGAATAACTTTGCAGAGCAGGCAAAGAGGTATGGCCAGCAATTCGTAATTCTGAAATTGGGTGAGAAGTGGTCGGTCCATTGAACTTACACTCGCTTGATCACGCGGCAACAGCTGAAGCGCGATAACGCCCTATGCGTTGTGGCGGCTAACGCGCAGCACCTCACAACTGATCCATCTCTGCAAGTAGGTGAAATACTCTGCAATTTCATCTTAGCCCCCTTAGAATACCGCTAACTGGTGGAGAGCGTCATCGAATTTTTTCGGCTTATTTACTTTCCAAACTAACCTTGGGCTTAAGAGCAAAATGAAGCGTCTGATCTATTCAAACTGCCTTGCCGGACTTCACAGTGGGCTATTGTCCTTCATAATTTTGACAGGTTGCACAACTGAAAGGCCAAGCCAAATTGATTACCTGGGTCAGGATCCGCCCAACACGTCTGCTGAGATTTTCGCGCCAGGCCTTATAAGCACTGATTCGTTCGAACACAGCTCGCCAGCCTTTTCGCCAGATGGCAACGTTGTACTTTGGACGGTTGTCAGCAAAAATTATCGTGCTTCTCTTAGGGAGATGAAAAAAGACGGTGGGAAATGGACCAAACCACAAAAACCTTCATTCGCCGACAGCACAGCCGATGATTACTATCCTTCCTTTTCTCCCGATGGTAAAAAACTGTACTTTAGTTCGCGAAGAAGACTACCAGACGCATATGCCAACGGTGAGGATATTAGAATTTGGATGGTTGACAGAAATGCTAATGGCTGGGGCATTCCTGTGCCGTTTGACACAATAGTATCGCGAGGTGGCGACTATGCACACTCTATTTCGGCTGACGGAACAATCTATTTCTCGTCCTCGCTTGGAGGAGGCACAAACTGGAATATCCGCAGGGCAGAAATCATTGATAGTATTTATACAAAACCAAAGCAACTACCATACAGCATTAACAGCGTTGGCTATGAAGACGGTCCATATATATCAGCCGATGAGAGCTTCCTGATTTTTGAATCACAACGCCCGGAGGGTGTTGAAGGCGGCCTTGATCTGTACATCTCTTTTCGAAATAAGGATGATCATTGGAGCATTCCCCTCAACATGGGACCGAAAATAAACTCGGCAAGTTCTGAGAGATTTGCGCGGGTTTCACCCGACGGTAAATATCTTTTTTTCGGTAGGAACCGGGATCAGTCAAAGGGAAGGTGGGGATTTGATATTTATTGGATTGATGCCGAAGTGATAAAGGAACTGCGGAGAGATTCATCCTCGCAAGTCGCCATTGAAAAACCTTTAGGAGATGACGTGATAGACGCATTATTTCGAAATGATGACAAGCATTCGGGTACGCTGCTGGAATCATGGCTCAATTATCATCCCAACAGCCTGGATGCAATCATTATTTACAGTACCCTACTGAGAAAACAAAAGCACTTTGAAGAAGCTCAGAGACTGTTGACCACCAACGGGTCCCGCTGGAGTAATGATGCAAGTGTACTGATGGAATTGGCGCTTGTAAAATATGGCATTAACAGCGATGAAGAAGCTGAAAAGCTATTAGCACCTATCCTTATAGAAGGCGACCAGTTGCGTGAGCAGTACATCACTATATCATTTTCTCTGCTTGACATGGGTATTTTGAAAGCAAGTGAAAGCTACTTTGAAAAGGCAATGGCAATCTTTCCAAGCAGCTTCCCTTATCACCGCCGCGCGTGCGCTTTGGCACGTGCCGGAGAAAAAGATAAAGCATTTGAAGCGCTGAACAAGGCAGTAGATCATGGAGGAGTCACCTCGAAAAAGGACTATGAGGATAACAGCGATCTCCAAACTCTACAATCTGATGCCCGTTGGAAGGCACTTATGAGCAGGTTGCATTAAGACTTATCGGTTATAACCGCTTCGCAATTTTTCAGCTGACACATCGAAATGGGGAAGGCACTAAAAAATTCTTCTCCGTATTTTTACGGATTCGTCTCTTTGCTGACATCCAACATATGTCTCAATTCGCCATGTGTTGAAATTTTTTCCACCTTTCAATTCAAACTTCTCCGGTCTGCCCTACAGGCACGAAGTCAAACTTTCATCAGGAAATTCGAAAAGACAGGATCTTTTTTTAGTGCTTCTTGAATGAATGTTTATCATTCAAAGAAAACTCAGGGTCTATCCGATAGCAATTCTTGAAAAACCACTTCATAATTCATTAAGCATTGACATGCTATATTGCACTGAAAAGGCGATTAAAGTTACATGCACATTTTTGGCATAAACTTTACACTAAGAATGGGAAGCAACTTTGATAAAATTATAACGTTAATGTTAGGCTAACCCGAAAAAAGTAGAAACCAATGGCAGACATAGATCAAAAAATCATCTCGCACTTTCTTTGTACGCATCGGTTGGATAGCACCAAAGTAGATCTGGATCCATACTTGATGGAAGATGATCTTATATTTTTTCCTGTTAAAGATCCGGCAAGGTTAAAGCTAATCCATGGAATGAATATGGATCGATACATTGAGAGGATTAGCCTTTTGTTTAGCCCTTACCGGGAAAAGAACTAACGACGAACTCTCGATTAAAACGAAATTTACTGACCCATTCAACAATTGCTGTCTCGGGTTAGAATGATAAGAGGTGACAGCAGTTGATAACTCACCGCAAACTTACCCGGTTAGTGCAGTAATCAATCAACTCTTATCTTACAACCCCCAGGGTGTACAGTTCCAGAGCTTATCAGCCTATATATCAGGGATCCCCATAGTCTCTCCTTACAGACTTCACAATTTAATTAACCACGGCGTTTTGAATTAGAACTGTGTGGCTTTAAC
>JAICGJ010000110.1 GCA_025923195.1 Chryseolinea sp. | reverse complement strand
ACTCGGCCGACATCCAGCCATGAAAACTCAAGAATTAGGCATGATCCTGTTGAAAGGAAAAACAACAACGGTTGGGGTGGTGTGCATTGAATGGTCGGGCGCAACACAAAAACTCGCGGGCGTGGAGTAAAGTAAAAGTCCATGGTCAATAGTCCATAGTCCATGGTAGTTTATCTGGTTTCTCAGTTTTCAGTCTTACAAAGCTGCCATGGACTATGGACCATCGACCATGGACTTTTACTTTACTCCCGCCAGCGAGTTTTTGGTGTTGTGCCCGACCATTCAATGCACACCACCCCAACCGTTGTAGATTTTCCTTTCAGCAGGATCATGCCTAATTCTTGAGTTTTCATGGATGGATGTCGACCGACTTTGCGAAGTAATACTTCCGAAACGAGAAAGCTCTTCTTGTATTCATTGCAAACACTCTGGATTCTCGAAGCGGTATTAAGGGTGTCGCCGTGATAAGCAATGTCTCTTTTAACTTCTCCAATTTCGACAGCGGATACGCTGCCAGTATGGGCACCTGCTTTAAAGTCAGGGAGAAAACCATAGTTTGCCATGTAATACTCCTCTCTCATTTGAAATTGTTTTTTGCAGGCAAAATAGAAAGCTATGCAGAAGTGATCTTTTAAGCCCTCACGCTCGGGCCAGGTCACGACGATTTCGTCGCCCACGTACTGATAAACCTGGGCACGATAGGGGTATAACACTTCATTGATATCCGAAAAACAATCCCGGATGAATGCGCTGTACTTTAAATGCCCCAACTCTTCGGCCGCTGCAGTGGATGACTTTAGATCCATAAACATAAAAATTCTGTTCTCTTCTCTTGGATTGCGGTAGCGGCCAAGGAGCAATGGGACTAATATGCCCGGACCATATTTCTTGTTTACCTGGTTTATAAAGCTGATGATAAGGGTCATGAAGAAATAATAAATCACAAGGATCAAGAACAATGATCTCCATGACGTTTCATTCCATGGAATTTCTGGAAGCTGCAAGGATGAAGAAATTCGCGGATCGAAAATGACATATCTTACTATGGCCAAAATGGATATCAGAACACCCAATGATGTTATTGTCTTAAATAGAATCACCTTCCCAAGCCCTAGCTTCCTGAAGACTTTTCTTTCGAGGTAATAACTTGTTAATCCGAGGGTGACTCCATACAATGCACCTAGTATGACAGCGACCAAGATCATCGTGCCCAATCTTCCAGTGACAGGTATTTTATACATCTGACCGATCATTTGGGATTGCAGGTGCATAGTTGTTACCAGCAGAATATTGGCTATTATCCAAAAGTTTGCGTGAGTACCTACATAGGTGAGCAGCGGAAATCGCGCAGTGTAACGATGGGCCAGCGTGGTGTATTCAAAATTTTTTTTCATTTGATCCTAAGATACAAGGGAAAGTTCAATTAAGGTGGGTGATCAATTCCCGGCAAATCATCGCTAAAATTCATGCGCCTGTACTGATAACTTTTTGCGCTAAAAAGGTCGTGGCATTTGGCTGCAACATGAACTATATCGTTTCAAGACTTGCCAATTTTGAGATTGCTTCGAAAAATGCCGCGTCCTCGAACTGATAGGCTCGGGTTGATGTGAGTTTTCTATAACTTCACATTCTAATTTACCTGGCGGCTTCTCGTACAAACTCTGGTACTGGTGTTCCACCACTGAATGTTTTTCCTTGTTCTGCTGACCACCTCGATAACCACGTTACGCCAACCTTCCCATCAAAAGTATCGGGTCTCGCATACGCCGGATCTTTCAATGCTTCATCGATTGAAATAAAGACGTAACCTCGGTCTTGCATCGCTTTCGCCACTTCGTCAAATGCATCTGCGTTGATCCGATTAGCATGAACCATAAGGATCTGTCTAATCTCCCGGCCGAATAAAGCAATGGATTGTTTTTCTGCCGCTTCCCACCGGCTTAGCGTGTACGGAAGGTAAGCTTCACGGATACGCTGGGCTAATTGCATATCACCTTTCCGCAAGGCGGCATCATAGGCACCCGAAAATGTATAATCCTGATATGTGATCGTATTGGGGGCGATCACATAGTTATGCGATTTCAGAAATGAATCCAGATCCCGGCGGATCTGAAGTTTATCTCCGGCCGAAAGATAAGGGTGACGATAAAATCGATAGGGTAGTCCTGCCTTTTGTGCAAGAGCCCTCGTGACACGCTCTCCTTTCAGTATTTCATTTTTATAATCCTCAAATGAGATTTCATTAATATTCTTATGCGAGTAGCCATGATTGCCCAATTCATATCCGGCATCCAGCCATTTCTGTAAAAGGGCTACCCGTGCTGGTTCTACAATCCCATTGGATTCCAGCTTCTGTTCGTTTACAACGCCTAGGATAGGCATCTTATATTTTTTGAAAGTGGCAATTAGCTTTTCTGTGATCTCCATTCTCTCCGCGTCATTCTCGCACTGGCAAACAACGGGAAGGTCATCCAACGTGATAGCAACATAACGTTTCGGCGCTTGTTGCCCCACGGATGTGCCTGTAAAAATTATCAAAAGCAGAAGCACTAAAATAACAGAAAGCAATGAGGCTTTCATTGCGTAGGTTTCTTGTGTACGCATTAATTTGAGGTACATGATAAAAAATGTAACGTACGATTTTTGTAAACAAAAGACAATTTGGTTTCGGCACGTGCCAATACGGATTTACTTACAAATCAGATGGAACCAGGGTCTCTTCTAACTTTTTGAAATGGGCTTATTGTCCAAATTACACAATATGCTCGTTGGCTTTCCGGATATTTACGTGCTGTTTGATCGATTTATAAAAATAAACAGATCCAGCTAATGAACCGCCTTACCCAAATACTTTCGCAGCCTCGGCGCTACCTCGTGCTGAATCAAAGCATTTTGCAATGCCCATTTCTTATCAGCATCCGGTTCAACCAGGAACTGAATTTCATTTGCTTCCCTCACAGCGACAGGAACTCCATCCCGGTATAATATTCTGTTACCAGAATAAGCGGGAATGCGCCTTCCCGGAGACATGACACCAGTAAGGTTCAGCGGATCAGCTGCACTAATGGAAATGAGTACATCCTTCCTGTTATCTTTTTTGACATTTCTGAGTTCAACGATCGCCTCAGGTAAGCCGAATTGTTCACCATAATAACCTTCCACAAAACGGCCGCCTCTGATTTGTCCCCGTGCTTCGAGCGTCCGAAGTACGCGAACAAGGTCTCTCCATGGCGGTACTAGATTTTCGCGTTCCGCAAGTTTTCTAAAGAGTATTCCATATCTCCTGAGCAAAGCCCAGGCAATCGCTTCTGTATGGTCGTGTTGATGATGATCATCATACTGATGCTCATAGTTCAATACTGACCATCGTCCCGCATAGTTCATGGAAAATATTTCCACATCGCGCTTATGGCCTGCGTTGGTCTTGTATTTGTCAGGGACAAGCAATGCCCTCATTCCCGTAAAAGAATCGGATGTGACAAGACCCGCACTGATAAGTTCTCCCAAGGCATCCTCCGCTTGTGAAGGGAATGATTTGGTTTTAAAAACAAGGTCATCGAAGAATGAAGCGCCTTGTTTTTTCAGTACGTCATAGATCTGCTTTGCCCGAGCCGACAAATAAGAATCGTGTTTTTCCGCAGGCGTTGCCGGGGAATTTTTCCAGACGTTCAACCTATTTCGTCCAACGAAGGTTACCGGTGTTGTGCGTATAGGACTCGCCGCCTTTTTATCTTTTACCTGATTTGCAGAAGCGCGAAACCGTCCCCATGATATTTTTCCAGCAGCACATAGCATATCCAACCATTGATGATCATAGCCAGCGATTCGTGCGGGCAGTATGTCGCTCTCCCACGCGACTGCAGGAGCTTCAAATCCTTCGAGCTTTTGCAGCACATGTTCTAGCCCCGTCGGACCTTCCGCCAGATTACCAGTTTCAAGCTGATGCCACCTGAAAATAAAACGCATGTAGTCCGCAGAAGAAACCGGTTGGATCTCGCTGCGCAGTTTTTTGATAGTGTACCGGTGAATCCGCGCGAGCAATCTACGTTCGCACCATTCTTCCGTATCTGGTCCTGTAAACTTTCCAGTGAAAACGAAACCCTCATTTTCCAGTTTTAACAATGCCTGGTGGACTTCAGTCAACGGCAGATCGATGAGCTCTCTCAACGTTCGGGCTGTCACGGGACCCATAATCTCAAGTCTTCCGCGAATTATCTCCGTCAATGGATCTTTATCCGTGAAAATCTGATTCAGTTTTTCAGGTACAATTACGCGGTGCGTTACTTTTCGATCCGGAAACGACTTCAGGAAAAAAGGTACTCGCTCAGTCGCTATCCACAACACATGGCTTCCTCCTTCGAGCGCCGTGGCCCGGCCAGCGTGAACAAGCTCTTCAAAGTATGTTTCCCAATGATTTTCAATTCCCTCCTTAGTCGTGATGAATCCTGATAATAAAAGAGCATCGTGCAATTCATCCGCGTTTGTTGCTTGGGGCCATGCTTCATCTCTGACTGCTTCAATAGCACTTGCATCAAGTTTAGCAAGGTCATTTGCCTCTGCCGGCGTCAATGACCGTCTGCTTCTGACAGCCAGGGTTCTGCGCTCCTCAATCGGAGCGTCATCGAGAAATGCATATGGTCTTGCATTCACGATCTCATAGGCGAGGGGAGAGGGCTCCTTCAAATCACGGGCGATGAGAGCTACTTCTTTCTTTTTAATTTTTCTCAAAAGGCTTTCCAAACCTTCAATGTCCATGGCCTCATACAGACAATCATGAATCGTTTGTTTTACCAAGGGATGGTCCGGGACTTCACGATCGCCTGGAATATTTTCTAGACACGCAAGTTGATCGGGGAAAACCTGCGCGACTAAATCTTCTGATTGCATGCGCTGGAGTTGCGCGGGAACCTTCCGGTCTGCTCTTCTGCGCACCACTGCTAAGGCCCTGGACGCGTTCCATCGCCAGCGTATGCCGAACATAGGCGCGTCGAGCAACGCTTGTACTAATATTTCCCGTACAGTCTCCGGACTCAGGTAACTAAAGACCTCTTCCAGTGGGAAACTATGTGTTGATCCCAATGATAATATGATCGCATTGTCGTTTGCTGCTGCCTGAAGTTCGAAATTGAATTTGCGGCAGAACCTTTTTCTCAAAGCAAGACCCCATGCTTTGTTCACCCTGCTTCCAAAAGGAGAATGGATAACCAGGTGCATGTCGCCTGCTTCATCAAAAAAACGTTCCATCACAATGGTGTTTTGCGACGGCATCACTTTTAATGCAGCTTTAGCGGCAGCCAGATAATCAACGAGCTGATCCGCTGCTTCAAGAGAGATTTTCTTGATATCCGTCAGCCATGCAAGGGCTTCTTTTTTCCATGCCGTATCTTTATTGCTTTCCTCGGTGTTTTGAAGCTGGCTCAGATCGCCCAGCCTGTCCGTGATTTCTTCTCGCAAGCGGGAAACGGCAAATGAAAGTTCTTTGGTTCTTCCGGGTGCCTCACCCAGCCAGAATGGAATATTTGGTGGTTGTCCCGCAGCATCTTCGACACGCACTTTTCCATTTTCTATCCGCTGGATTTTCCAGGTATTATTGCCCAGTTTAAAAATGTCACCGGGAATGCTTTCGATGGCAAAATCTTCGTTCAACGTTCCAAGAAAAGTATTTCCCGGTTCAAGCATCACATCGTATTCAAAATTATCCGGTATTGCACCGCCCGACATGATCGCTGTTAGTTTCGCGCCTTTGCGCGCGGTGATCCGCTCATTCACCATGTCGTGATGGAGATAGGCCGCGCGCCGTCCATTGCGGCTGGTAAAGCCTTCCGATAACATCGTAAGGACCCCGTCAAATTCTTTTCGCGCGAGCTCACGGTAGGGATAGGCTTTCTTCACCAAAGCATATAGGTCATCTTCTGTATACTCCCGACAGGAAACTTCCGCTACCATCTGTTGCGCCAGAACATCCAGAGGCTTGTCGGGCATGACGATCCGGTCAAGTTCTCCCCGTTGTACGGCATCCATGATCGCAACGCAGTCAACCAGTTCATCGCATGTCAAGGGAAATATTTTTCCTTTTGGAATTTTATTGACGCTATGACCTGAGCGGCCCACACGCTGCAAAAACGCTGCGATTGAACGCGCTGCTCCGATCTGACAAACCAGGTCGATCGAGCCAACGTCAATACCCAGCTCCATCGACGCCGTAGCAACCAAAGCCCTAAGCGCACCTGATTTTAACTTTCGCTCAGCATCAAACCGCTGCTCTTTCGACATACTGCCGTGATGTGCCAGTACATAACCTGGGCCAAGCTTTTCGTTCAGGTTGTGCGACAATCGCTCAGCAAGCCGCCTGGTATTGACGAAGATCAGCGTTGTTTCATGAGACTGTATAAGACTCATTAAATTGTCGTAGATCTCGCCCCACACTTCATTCGCCATGACAGCGGTGAGAGGAGAATTTGGAATTTCTATGGAGAGATCCAGTTTACGGGCGTGTCCGGCATCAATTATCTTGCAATGAAGGTTGCCGTCAGGGGAATTTCCGCAGAGAAAATTGGCCACCTGCTCAACCGGCTTTTGCGTCGCTGAAAGACCGATTCGATGAAGCCTCCTGGAAACAAGGGCCTCAAGTCTTTCTACAGAAATTGAAAGATGTGAGCCTCTTTTGTCACCCACCAGGGCATGGATCTCATCAATTATAAGCGTATGAACATTACCCAGCATTTTGCGGCCGTTCGAACTCGTTAGCAGCAAGTACAATGACTCGGGGGTTGTTACAAGAATGTGAGGCGGATGTTTGATCATGTGAGTCCTGTCAGTCATGGGGGTGTCGCCAGTCCTGACCATCACGTCAATGCTGACAGGAGGGAGCCCCATGTTTTCCAGCTCTCTTCTTATGCCGTCAAGTGGGAACTGAAGGTTCCGTTCGATATCATTGCTTAACGCCTTTAATGGAGAGACATAAACGATCTGTGTGCCCGTTTCCAAATTTCCATTAATGCCTTGTTGAATCAGGTCATCGATAGCCGAAAGAAACGCCGCTAATGTCTTTCCGGAACCTGTTGGTGCGGCGATCAGCGTATTATCAGAGGATTTGATCGCATCCCATGCCTTCACCTGAACATCGGTTGCTGTCTTAAAAGATTTTTCGAACCACCCGGAGACAGCTTTATGAAACAGGTTAAGAGACATATCTCAATTTAATAAGAAGACCTTAAATACTTAATTGTCTGCGTTTTATTCTATTTAATTATTATTTCACTTGAAGACGAAGTAGTTTACCTAGATCATTCAGGGCGGAAATAAGTCTTTTTTGGTAACGCGAAAATGGCCAAAAGCATTCCTGGTAGTTGGTTTTTAAGGAGCACAAAACAAAAGCAGAATGCTGAAAGCTGAGGTACTTCATCAATGTCTCCTGCATGATTACCTTACACCTTACACCCTATACCTCCTCCACTTTACACCCTATTCCCAAACGTTCAAAAACTGCCTTCGAATTCCCTGTACCACGATTCGATCTCAGCAGGCGCTGGATAGGTCCCATTGACGATCACCACCTGATGTTTGAAGGTGACTGAATCCCCCTTTTTTAGTTTAAAGTTGAATTGTTCCTTTCCATCTGTATACAGGCTACTCCCCAATGAATTGACACCATACAATCCATAATCGCGGGCCATCCAATGGGGTGGATGGTTTGGATTATCTGGGTGGTCGAAGATGCATATGGAAATACTGTCTGCATTGATCAAGCCTGATAGTCGCATCCACTTCGCACGTTTGCCCCACACGTCGGGGTAGCCCTCCAGTCCGTTGCTATTACGGTAGTGCCCAGAAACATTTCGCTTGTCTACAACAGCACTTTCGGAAGGTTTGAGATCATCGCTTAAGAGTATTGTGGAATCGCCGGAAGGTATCTCTAGTTCTCGTCTCACCCGCATGGCAAACATGCCTTCCTTAGAGTCTTCGAACAAGACGTCACCTTCAGGTGCCGAGAGAGTCGAGGTATGTGTGATCAAACGCCTGTTTTCATCGCCGCTGAAAACATATTGCGTTCGTTCAATCAAAATTAAACCATTCGTGCTGCTGCGCCATTCCTTTTGTACGCCCAACGCACCCGTAGCACCCGACTCCACTTTGAGAAACTTCACATGATTAATTCTTCCAAAACGAGGATCATCCTTTCTTCTTGCTGCAGAACTGTTCCAAAAATCAATGCCATTCACATCTCCATGATTGAACCATAATCCATAGTGATGGGGGTGGTCTATGCGCTCCCCACGGTTGGACGCGAAGGGATATCCCCGTGTGATCCTTACTTTACTTGCCGTATGCAATGGGAACAGTACTGGTTTTCTCAATAAAGTGTCGGCATACAGGTAAGAGGTAAAATATTCTCCATCCATAAAAACATCCAGTCGGGTGACGGAGTCATTTTCGACCAGGGAAACATAGTTTGATGAAGACGCATCCTGCTTGGGTTGTTTGCACGAATAGAGGCAGAAAGTGGAAAGCAGAATGCGCAACGCTAACGGGTGCCACGTAAAAAAAATCCAACCATTATTCATAGTGGTACGGCTTTTTGAAAGTGCATGCAAGAGGGTGTTGCTTTGAGCCTCTGCATTAAGCAATATTCAAAATAAAAGGCGGAAAGCATAAAGCAAAAGCAGAATACTAGCGTGGGCAGCCAAAAAAATGTCCACTTCAATTCACAATGAACGAACTTGGAGGCCGCATACCAGAGCGTTTTGCTTTAGGCTTTGAGCTTTCTGCTTTAAGCTTTCCATATCGAAAGTTTTTTCTAGGCGATTGCGTAACTTTAAAAATAACATTTAAATGCGGGTAATAATGGGCAAAGTTTTTCGATTGTTTATTTCAGGGCTGGTGATACTAATCCTTTCTATACTTGATGTAGTCGCGCAAAATCTCAGCGGCGCGTGGAAACTGGTCAACGTCAATGGAAAACCTTTTACGGACGAGTGTATTAGAATTTACAGCGAAACGTATTTCATGTTTGCCACACACAAGACCGATGGTGCATTTGTAAATGCCGGTGGCGGAACATATAATGCTAACGGAAAGGAATTTACCGAAGTGCTTGACTTTTCCTATAGCGACAGTGCGCAGGTGCGCAAGCACCTGACTTATTCTTTCTCACTTAATGATGGGGAGCTGACCATCTCAGCGAAAGAAGGTGGGAATAAGTTAAAGGAAACATGGAAGAAAGTCGATGATGGATCTACAGCCTTGAACGGTGCATGGCGTTTTGGTGCGCGAGTGAATGATGAAGGTGAAGCCGGCAAACGAAGGGGAGCAGATTCGCCGCGACAGACTATGAAAATTCTTTCAGGGAATTATTTTCAGTGGGCAGCCTTCAATTCCGAGACGAAACAATTCTCCGGCACAGGTGGCGGCACTTATAAGCTCCAGGACAATCAATACACCGAAACCATTCGTTTCTTCTCGCGCGACAACTCCCGGGTTGGGGCTTCACTTACCTTTGAATGTAAGCTTGATGGAACAGACTGGTACCATAAGGGTAAAGGAAGCACGGGAAATCCTGTGAGCGAAGTATGGGAAAAAGTCAGGTAAGAGGCAGGTAATGGGTTACATGATATGCTCAGCCATTATTTTTGATCTTTTAGGGTGCCGTCCCCGGTGTACGATCTAACTTCTTTCTGAAATAAGCATTGGCCTTTGGATGGAACAGTGCTATGACTACTACTACAGCGAGAAGAGCATGCATAATCAATTCGGCAGCAGGGTGGAAAAAGCTGAGAATGACATGATATACGATCCAGGCAACCAATAACCATCGCGCCCAGTTCTGCGCGCGAAGTACAAATACGCCACCCACGATTGCAAGTGTCCTAACGAAAAGTACCCAGAATACCTCAACTGACTTAACATCTTTCAAGTCCGACGCGTGATAGATGATCCCTATTACACCTGCTGCGATGAATAGGAAGCTAATAAGGGTAACAGATAGTGGACGTCTCATTTTGCCAAAGGTCGTTAATAATTTTTTAGAGCCACAAGTGGTAAGTTTGCATTTTTGGCGTTAGGTAATGTATCACATTCTCGCCGTAGAGGATGGCGGTTTTCAAAAATAACAGCCTGCCAATAGAAAAATTGTTCTGCGAATCATAACTTCCCTATGACACAACTTTATACTACTTACGCTTCGCTTTATCATAAGATGTATCAATCATTCATCAATTATGATGAGGAGTATAAATTTTATAAAGACTTACTCGATGAGAATGGTGTCAAGAATATCCTGGAGGTAGGATGTGGGACAGGGCAGCTTGCCAGGCGATTTTTGGGAGACGGATACAGCTACACAGGGATCGATGTTAGCGTGCCTATGTTGGAATACGCGCGGAGAGAGGTGCCGTCATGTAAGGTTCTAGAAATGGATCTGCGTGCGATAAAACTGTCGGCCACTTTCGACGGAGTGATCATTACCGCGCGTAGCATTTCCTACATCTTGAGCAATAACGATGCATTGGCTACTTTTCGGTCTATTATAAAAGCCATGGCGAATAGGGGGGTGCTGATCTTTGATTTTATAGACGCCAAGAGTTTCATTCCATCGATCAACGAAGGCGAAATCATTACTCATGAAGTTGTCATCGACAATACCAGGTACAAACGTGAAAGCATTTTTAAGAAACGTATTGATACGAGCTGGAACTGGATTTGGACGTCAACTTTTATGAAAGAAGAAAACGGGCTTTACCAGCAGATTGGTACCGACGAAGCCGAATTGCGCGCCTTCACAGCCGACGAGCTGGAGATCTTTCTAACACTCACTGGATTCAAGATATTACAAGTGCTGGATCGAAGAGTTTATGCATTCGATAAAGGTGATTGTGGCGACGTAGAGAAGGGTCACTTGAAAGGCTAAACGGGAGATTCAATAGTAAGAATGTTGCATTAACATCGTAAGGATGTTGCATTAACAAAAAGCTAGTGCTATTAGGCCATCTTTTTTTCATTTTTGTCGTTGTGTAAAAAAGTGTGTGACAATATTGAAACAATTTCATTTCAAATTTTTCATAAGTTGAAGGCCGTTTTTTCACCTGTTTAAAGAATTAATATTTTTATGCAAAAAAACATCTCTTACCTTTTTTTGGCACTTACATTATTGGGTTGCCAGTCAGAGGAAGCAGTAACGGCTCGCGAGCCCAAACTTGATTATTACGTGGAGTCGTATGACATTCCTGACCTTGGATTTGAACCTCAGTACAAGGTCACATACGAGTACAATTCATCCGGTAAGCTGAGTAAATATCGCGTACTAACCTATAATCCTGATTCGAAATCCTTCGAGGAACAACGGCATTTTGATTTCATTTACTCACACACTGTTGTAAGTAAAATCTTAGGGTATTTTCCGGACGCTATCGATCCTTATCTGGAAGACAACTACGAGTATTTCCAGGATGGTCGCGTTTCCAAAATCAGTGAGACTAACGTTAACGCTGGAGTAAACTCAGAGGCGAACTTTGAGTATGACGACACTCATCATTCTACCAAAGTCTTCTACACTTTCTCTAACGGCGGAAGTTTCGAATATGAATTTCAGGTGAGCGGCGGAAATGTAGTAGCTGACAAAACAACACGCGGTTCACAATTGTGTAGCGATGGCCAGTATACCTATGATGACCGCATCAATCCCTTTAAGAGTTTAGGGTATACGGACTATTTACTTACCAATTTATCGGCAAATAACAAGCTCTCAGAGAACATCAATCACGTCAATTGCTCGTTTCCTTCTTTTATTCCGGACTCTTACTCTTACGAGTATAATGATCGGGGATATCCTACTCTAATTACCACTTTTTATAAATCCGGGTCCACAGTTGCCCGGAGTCAAAAGGAAATTTTTTATAAGTAGGTTATTTCCCGTGCGCTGACAGTTTAGTATGGGCTGTTGAATAAAGGATATTTTTTACCCGGCGAAAGGAGACGAAACATTTTTTTATTATGCTCATAGCGGACGGAGGGTATCAAAAAACGAACGTTGCCATAATAAGCCCGTCGCTAAACTGTCCATTCGCAAACATATAGTGGGCATTTCATTTGCCTAAACACTTCTTGATTGGTTGGCGGAGCACATCGCAATAGTGAATGACAAAGTATAGCCTCACTAAATTTCAAACTAAGGGCCATAACTATTGCCTGCGGTGGAACATAGAAATGATTCGAAAGGCATTTGGCTTTCGAAGCGAGTTATGATTCGCTACTCAAGTGAGAGTGACCTTTGGCTACGTCGTAAAACGCAAAAAGCAGAAAGCTAATTGACGAACAGCCTTCTGCTTTCTGCTTTAGGCTTTATGCTTACAAATCAAATCTATCCAAATTCATCACCTTGTCCCAAGCAGCCACAAAGTCTTTGATGAACTTTTCTTCGGAGTCAGCACAGCCATATACTTCAGCGAGTGCCCTTAGCTCAGAGTTAGAACCAAAGATGAGGTCAACGCGAGTACCTGTCCACTTCACTGTACCTGTCCTACGATCGCGGCCTTCAAAAACGTTTTGAGAATCCGATGTTGCCCTCCACGTTGTTCCAAGATCAAGCAGGTTCACAAAGAAGTCGTTGGTCAAGGCCTCCGGGCGGTTCGTGAATACACCATGTTTACTTTTATCGAAGTTGGTGTTCATTACGCGCATACCGCCAACAAGAACGGTCATCTCAGGTGCGGTTAGAGTAAGGAGTTGCGCTTTATCAATCAACAGTTCCTCTGCCGACGTTTTGTGAAGCGTCTTGACATAATTGCGGAAGCCATCTGCCGCAGGTTCAAGCACCTCGAATGATTCCACATCCGTTTGGTCTTGCCAGGCGTCCGCGCGTCCAGGTGTAAAAGGAACTCTCACATCATGACCGGCATACTTCGCTGCTTTTTCAATGGCAGCGCATCCACCTAACACAATCAGGTCGGCGATGGAAATTCTCTTGCCATCAGCCTGAGCGTTGTTGAATTCGCCTTGGATGCTTTCAAGCTTATTGAGCACCGTTTCCAGTTGCGCGGGATTGTTGACTTCCCAGTCCTTCTGTGGCGCGAGGCGGATGCGGGCCCCGTTAGCGCCACCGCGTTTGTCAGATCCACGGAACGTTGAAGCTGATGCCCAGGCGGTTGACACCAGCTGGGAAACCGTGAGTCCTGAATCAAGAATTTTATTCTTCAATGCTGCGATGTCGCTATCATCTACGAGCTTATGGTTAACGGCCGGAATAGGGTCTTGCCAGATCAGTTCTTCCGTTGGTACCTCAGGTCCAAGGTAGCGAGCCCGTGGTCCCATGTCGCGGTGCGTCAACTTATACCATGCACGGGCAAAAGCATCGGCAAACTCGTCAGGATTTTCGAAGAACCTTCTGGAGATTTTCTCATAGATGGGATCAAATCTCAGGGCAAGGTCGGTTGTCAGCATCGTTGGCGCGTGACGCAATGACGGATCATGCGCATCAGGTACAGTATCCGCACCCGCACCATTCTTCGGCTTCCACTGAAATGCGCCGGCGGGACTCTTCGACAGTTCCCATTCGAATCCGAACAAATTCTCGAAGAAGTTGTTGCTCCACTTTGTCGGGGTGGTGGTCCATGCTCCTTCGAGCCCACTGGTAATCGTGTGTACTCCGTTGCCACTGCCCAGCGAATTTTTCCAGCCGAGGCTTTGCTCTTCGATGCTTGCGCCAGCGGGTTCCGCAGCCACATATTTAGCAACTTCACCCGCGCCGTGAGTTTTGCCGAAGCTATGCCCTCCTGCAATGAGTGCTACTGTTTCTTCATCATTCATCGCCATGCGGCCAAAAGTCTCACGAATATCACGCGCGGCGGCAACTGGATCAGGTTTCCCGTTAGGACCTTCAGGGTTAACATAGATGAGTCCCATCTGAACAGCGCCAAGAGGATTCTCGAGTTCCCGGTCTCCCGTGTAACGATTGTCTCCCAGCCACTTGGTTTCAGAACCCCAATACACTTCTTCCTGTGGTTCCCACGTATCTACGCGACCACCACCAAAGCCGAAAGTCTTGAAGCCCATTGACTCTAGTGCGCAGTTGCCGGCCAGTACCATCAGGTCTGCCCAGGAAAGTTTCTTACCATATTTCTGTTTGATTGGCCAGAGAAGCAAGCGCGCTTTGTCAAGGTTTGCGTTGTCAGGCCAGCTGTTAAGAGGAGCGAAGCGCTGTTGTCCTGCACCCGCGCCACCACGGCCGTCCGAAATACGGTATGTACCTGCGCTGTGCCACGCCATCCGAATAAAGAAGGGGCCATAGTGCCCGTAATCTGCAGGCCACCAGTCTTGCGACTGCGTCATTAAATTGAAAATGTCTTTCTTAACGGCCTGCAAATCCAGAGACTTAAACTCCTTCGCGTAATTGAAGTCTTCGCCCATCGGATTGGAAAGGGAAGATTGTTGGCGGAGGATGTTCAGCTTCAGCTGGTTTGGCCACCAGTCACGGTTTCTTGTTCCACCGCCTGCGCTTGTTTTTAGCGCTCCGCCGTGAAACGGGCACTTGACTTCGCTTTCATTTACATCGAGTGCTTTTTTGTGAGCAACTGAATTGTTTTCCATTTTTCTAGGGGTTGATATTGCTTTTGTAATTGGAGGTTTTTTATAATCTGTACTCAAGATTACGGTACTTGCTCTAATAAATCAAATTGATTATTTTTATGATCTTATAGACATTATCTATGACGCTAACACAGCTTGAATATATTGTTGCATTGGACACCTATCGCCATTTTGTCTTGGCATCGGAAAAATGTTTTGTTACGCAGCCGACCCTGAGTATGCAAATTCAAAAGCTGGAGGAAGAATTAGGTGTGAAAATTTTTGACCGCACGAAACAGCCTGTCATTCCCACTGAAGTTGGCACAAGCATTATCGCGCAAGGGCGGACAATTTTGCGTGAAGCACAGATGATCAAACAACTGATCAGTGACCAAAAGGATACTATTACCGGCGAACTTCGAATTGGCATTATTCCCACGCTGGCGCCTTACCTACTGCCGCCGCTTTATAAATATGTCAGGGAGAAATACCCGCAGATCAACCTTATCATCAGGGAAGCCATTACGGAGGAAGTAATCCATGAACTGAAAAACAACCGCCTGGACTGTGGTTTGGTAGTCACGCCGTTAAAAGAGCCTTCGATCAGGGAAGACGTACTTTTCTATGAAGAACTTTTTGTGTATGTCTCAAGAAAGAATTCTCTCATTGATAAAAAGTATGTATTGGCAACCGACATTGATCCCAGTCACCTCTGGTTACTGGAAGAAGGCCATTGCTTCCGGTCCCAGATATTAAATTTATGTGAATTAAGAAAGAGAAGTGATTTTCATTTTAAGTACGAAACAGGCAACATTGAGACTCTCAAACGTATGGTTGAGAAAAGCGACGGCGTTACCATCTTGCCAGAGTTAGCCGTGATGGAGTTTAACAAATCACAGCTGAAACTCGTGAAACGATTAAAAGAACCTACGCCTGCACGGGAGGTTAGTCTCGTAACCCACAGAGACTACATCAAGAGCAGGCTTATCAAGACTTTGAAGGAAGGGATTCTAAACATTGTTCCTACGCAGATGCAACGGCTGAGAGATAAGAAAGTGGTAGAGATACATTATTAAGCTAACAGCTTACAGCTCACAGCAGACAGCTAAGGTAGCTGAAAGCAGAAAGCGGAACACTAACTCACAGTGTAAAAAAGGTCTGCTTCCGAGCATGCTGACTGCTGTGAGCTGTGCGCAGTACGCTCCTCAGCCATGCGATAGTAAATTTTGATTGGATTTCTTAATTTGATTTTCGGAGGGCAACTAAAAAGAACCGTTTTGAAATGACATACTGGTATCAAAGACCCCATGAATTTATTTCAGAATATGTGCGAACAGCTTTAATACTGGAGGGGTCTTCGCAGTCCGCACCTTCAGATTTGCCGCTTGTCACGAATGGCATGCCAGCATTCCTTTGTTGCACGGATAAAGACCCAACAGAAGGTGAGAGAGTCACCCGCCTGACATTGTTTGGAAAATCGGTACCCTCAGAATGCTGGGACATCGATCAAGATCAAACGATCATCGCGTATTTCTTTAAGCCTTTTGCGATGGCTAGTGTCTTCAACATACCTGCAGCTAACCTTCTTGATGCACCTGTTGACCTTCATAACTGGAGCCCCCATAAGACGAATGCAGTCAGAACACAATTAATTTATGCGAAGTCGACCGTTCAAAAAGTCGAAGTGTTGAACCATTTTCTTATACACCAGCTTCACGAAAACAGCAAGGCTTGTGAAATCATCAGGACCGCCACGGACGAGATTATGTGCCATCCGGACACAGCGATCTTAGCCACCCTCATGCAAAAATTGAATCTCAACAAAAGAACATTTCAAAGAATATTTAAAAAGTATGTGGGCGTTCCACCAAGTCAGTACAGGCGCATTTGCCAGTTTCACCTTTCGTTCTCACAGGTGAGGGCAAAAGAATTTAATACACTGACAGATGTCGCGTATGACAACGGCTTTGCCGATCAAAGTCATTTTATCCGGTCGTTCAAGGAATTTGCTGACACTACGCCTAATGACTATCTACGGTCAGGGTTGAAAGAAAAAACCTGACGTTGTCGCTTTTATTCTATTCCTCGTCTACGACTCTTTTTAAGTTTGAAGTAAACATTACCATATGAAAGAGAAAATAACGCCATGCCTGTGGTTTAATGAACAGGCGAAGGAAGCTGCTGCTTTGTACTGCTCTGTTTTTGCAAACTCCAGGATCACAGAACAATCACCACTTGTTATCGGCATTGATGTCTCGGGTCAAAGCATTACGCTGCTGGATGGTGGTCCCAAGTATAAACCTAATCCCTCCATTTCGTTTTACTACATCGGTGAAAAACCTGAAGAAATTGATCGCATCTGGAGCGTTTTTAGCAAAGGTGGTAAGGTGATGGTGCCATTGGATAAATATCCCTGGGGCGAAAAATACGGGTGGATAACGGACAAGTATGGTATCTCTTGGCAGCTAGCGCTAGGCAAACTGAGTGATGTGGGACAGCGAATAACACCGTGTCTGATGTTTACCGGCAAACAATATGGTCGTGCCGAGGATGCCATCACATTTTATACTTCAATTTTTGAAGGCTCAAAGGTGGACGGTATTCTTCGGTACGGTAGTAATGAATTGCCGGATAAGGAAGGAAAAGTAAAACATGCGCAAATCATTATTCACAATCAGAAGTTCATGCTGATGGAGAGTGCGCAGCAACACGATTTTACGTTTAGTGAGGGCGTTTCATTGACCGTCCATTGTGAAAACCAGAAAGAGATCGACTATTACTGGCAAAAGCTTACCGAAAAAGGAGGGGAGGAGAGTATGTGTGGCTGGCTGAAAGACAAATTTGGAGTATCCTGGCAGATCATCCCGACGATTTTAAGCAAGATCATGAGTGATCCAGCAAAAGCAGGTAAGGCCGCACAAGCGTTCATGGAGATGCGAAAGCTGAACATCGAGCAAATCGTGCAAGCCTCTATCTCCTGAAGCCGAATTTCTACAGACCATGAAAACGAATATTTACAGAAGCATTGGGGTAATCCTGCTGGCATTTATGACCAATGCGTTGTTGTCAATTCTCACGGATTTTTTACTTGAGTCCACCGGTATTTTGCCTGACCCAAGCAAGGGATTGTTTGAAACATGGGCAATCATTGTGGTACTCTTCTATCGTGGTGTCTACACGATCTTTGCCGGGTTCATTGCGGCGAGATTCGCCCCGATGAGGCCGATGTTACATGCGATCATACTTGGCATTATCGGCACGGCCATTACGCTGATAGCCGTGAGCAGCCCGTCATTTGCAGGGAAAGCACCCCTATGGTTTGGCTACACGCTGGCTGCGATCACGATACCATGCCTATGGTTTGGCGTAAACATACAGCGAACAAATACGCAAGGTGTTTGAGTCATCCCGGATACATTGGCATACGACGCTGATGAGTGTCCCTTGAACCGATCACAGCTGTGCGCTGTATGCTGTAAGCCGAATGCTATCAATGCGCTTAGTCTGTGCGTTGGAATCTCGACCTGCACAGCATGTGTACTATTTGGTTACACGAAATGCACCAGCAGTCAATGACAGAGCAAATATTGATTGCAGAAATGTGCCTCAGATGTTGGGTACTTACGCCTCAGCCCATCAATCTCGCGTTCGGGCGTTTGCGCACAATCTATCACCCTGCGAAAGCCATTACTGTGGCATATTTATTGGCCTCTGTTGGGAAAGTGTTATATCATGAAAACCCTATTTATCATTATTGCCACTATTTTGTTGACACTTCAAGGAGTTGTTGCACAAAATGAATACATGAGCACTAAGGGATATGTTTCATTCTTCTCCAAAGCGCCGGTAGCCGACGTTGATGCGCGTAACGAAAAGGTTAAAGTGAACCTGAATTCTTCAAATGGCGAAGTGACATTTGATATAACAATGACGGATTTCAAATTTAAGAACGAGAAAATGGGGAGAGATGCGAGGAAAAAATATTTGGAAATTAATAAATATCCGAAGGCCGGATTTAAAGGAAAAATACAAGGTAAAATTGATTATGATAAACCGGGTTCTTACAAAGCCACAGCGGCAGGCAAACTAAAGATCCATGGCGTTGAAAAGGATATAACCGAGCAAGGAACCGTTACGATCGGGGAGAATGGACAAGTAAAGCTCCAGAGTGAATTCAGTGTTGTCTTGGCGGATTATAATATAGAAACTCCGCAGATATTGGGTCAGGAAATGACGGAAGACAACGTTCTCGTAAAAATTGAAGCGACTTTGACCAAGGGAACAAAGGATGTGGCATCAAAAAAGTAAAAACAAATGAACTCCCCGCATCTCTTTCCTGCAAAGTCATCCAGCTTCCTTCGACTCGCTGCTGGCGGCTTGGTACTGGTTTTTTTGTTGATGCTTCCCGTTCTAACCGTTCATTCACAGCAAACTGATTCATGCGTTGCAGGCGTCTTTATTACCAAAAATGATTTTGTTAACAACAACTTGTCCTATCAAATAAACACCGCTGACAAAAATCATAAATTGAGTTTCACTTTTCCTGCCGACTTCACGCTTACACTTAAGATTGTGACCCCGGATACCACTTTCAAATTTACTCCTGGCACTATCTATGGATTTTCTGAATGCGGAAGCATATACCGGTATTATCCAGGGGAAAAGGAATTGAACGCACAGGAGGATTTTTATAAAATTGAAGAAGCCGGCGGCTTGATCCTATATTCTTCCGTATTTGTCAGCGGCGATGAGATCTTTTACAGCACGAGTCTTACATCCTCCATTCGCCGGCTGACTTTAAGAAACTTGAAAGAGGATTTCAGGAGTTATCCGGATTTTATTGCCGAACTAGAAAATATGAAATTGCGATTTGCAGACCGTGATGAAAGCGGCGGATTCCACATTATGGACATATACGAGAAAATGGTAAATCCGATAGATTAGTCTATTATGCTCCGAGGCCTTCAGCATTAAAACCAATTGTACGAATGCGACCGGCACTCTCTTTAACTAGAACTAGTTCCAAATGCTGCGCCCATCGTTAAATACGGCGCCCGGCGCTGAAAGTGTGCATTAAAATTTCCGCCAGAAAGCTTGACAACTAAATCTTAAGTGGGAAATTTGCTCCAGGGTGAGAGGTGACCACCAACTCCACGTACCGGCTTGGAAACTTTTATCCGGGCATCAGGAGCCAGTCGAATCGACTATAAATCCTGTTATCAGGAGTGCCTGTTTCATTTGTGGCGCGTCTCACTTTTTTAATTTTCGAATCCTCAGGAGATCTAGATCACCATTCACTGAAGATCAGATCTACACCTTGGAATGCTGTCCCGGATTCTCTACTTTGTACAAATCTTTTTCAAATTCAAATTCTATGAAAAGTTTGTTAGCATGTATAGGCGTGATCATTTCTTTGAACGCCTTTTGTCAGGGTCAGCTTCAGAGGGAAGCGGCTGGCTCATTGGCTTTTGCTTCGGGCCACGTTATGCAACTTGCCCAGGCGATACCGGCCGAAAAATATTCCTGGGCTCCAGAAAAGGGCGTAAGATCCTTTGCGGGAGTTTTTGCTCATATCGTTTCGGCCAACTATTTCTTTGCAACGAAGCTGGGAGCCAAACTTCCTGAGGGCGTCGAAATGGAATCCATCGAAATGAAATTGAAGACGAAGGAGGACGTTGCGGCTGCCCTTAAGCAATCGTATGACGTCATCATCGGCGCAGTTAAGAGCGCGAAGGATGCTGAGTTAGCCAACAAAGTGGAATATCCCTTCCCTGGCGAATTCACAAATATGTCTTCTATCCTGATTGCCCTTTCGCATTCCAATGAGCACCTGGGACAATTGATCGCGTATGCCAGAATGAATGGCATTAAGCCTCCATGGAGCGAGTAGATTTTTTTT
>JAICGJ010000109.1 GCA_025923195.1 Chryseolinea sp. | reverse complement strand
GCTTAAGTTCAGAGCTGGATGGGCTCAGGCCGGTAACGACACAAGACCATATCAGTTGGAAACCCAACTTGGTACAGGTTCATGGGGAAGCCTGGTTACTACAAATGTGCCAGCCAATCTACTCAACCCTCAGTTGAAACCAGAAATCGCTACTTCACAGGAGTTGGGTATTGACTTGAATCTTTTTAACAATCGTATCAGACTCGAGGCAACTTATTATTCAATGACCAATAAAAACCAGATCTTCTCCATTCCATCGCCGTCCTCTTCCGGTTACACGTCAAGGTTGATCAATGCCGGTGAGATTTTAAGTAGAGGTTGGGAAATCCAGCTCGGTGGCACACCGATTCAATCTGCCAGCGGATGGAAACTTGATCTCAATGTAAATCTCTCCAGGAACAGAACTACACTAGAAGAACTCGCTGATGGACTTGACTATATTACTTTCTGGGATGATAACGGTGGTGGATCGTTTGCCCGTGAAGGTGATCAGCTTGGAAATTTGTACAGCCGAGGTTATGCCAAAGTTGAAGATCCGAATTCTCCCTATTACTTGTGGCCAATACTGGACGATAATGGAGAATGGATAGCTGTGAATGATCATAAGAAAAGAGAAAAAGTCGGTAACTACAATCCTGATGTGCTGATAGGTTTTCAACCGACACTTTCTTACAAACGATTTACCTTGAGCGCTTCTTTTGACTGGCGTATAGGTGGTCAGTTCCAGTCATACACTTATCGCTATGGCGAATCTGATTGGAAATCACAGAGACAAATTGATAACCTCATCGCAGCTGGAATCAGCCCGGAGGAAATGAAAGCCGATCCTGAAAAGTATATCATTCCTTCAAATGGTGACTTCCCTCGCGTAGGAGGTTATACACAGGAAACGGGCGGAGTACTGGGTGAAGATGGAACGTATGATAATGGATTTGCCCCTGGAGTAATCGAAGTTTCTGAGGGTGTATATGAGGAACACCTGGGAGGACCTAACACGAATATTTACCCTATAACCTATATGTATCCATGGAGCTTTAACAAGCAGATTACTTTCGACGCCGATTTCCTGAAACTCAGAGAGCTTGCACTAACCTATAGCATTCCACAGTTATTCGGGCTCCGTAATGCGAGCGTGTCAATCTTCACTAGAAATGTCATGTTGTGGACAAAGTCGGACATTGGAATTGATCCTGAAAGGGCTTTCCAGGTTATTGGCAGCTCGCAAGGCAATACGGTAAATTCATACAGACAAGGCATCGAATTACAGAACGTCATGCCTTGGACTGTTTCGTACGGTTTTAAACTGAACCTGAGTCTATAGTAGCAACAAGAAATTTAAATTTCATTCGAGATGAAAACAATGAAGACAATATTTAAACCAGTTCTACTCGTGGCGCTGATTATTTTTTCCGCCTGCGAAGACCTGTCTGATGTAAATGTCAATGAAAACGGCGTAAGCCAGAGCACGGCGAACCCGAATCTCCTCATGCCAACCGTTATGCAAGGAGTGGCAAATTCTTACCTAGACCTCGGTATCATGGATATTGCCGGTACTATGCAGCATACGCAAAAGACCGGATGGTATTCTGCACATAATTCCTATGACTGGGCACCACGTGACTGGTCGGCATGGTATGGCTACGAAAGAACGAACAAGCTTATATATGAACGGGCCGTTGAACTTAACTGGCCCTTTCATCAAGGTGTAGCCCTTACGATGAAATCATTTATCTATGGTACAATCACTGATCTTTGGGGAGACGCTCCCTATACCGAAGCTGTGAAAGGAGATGAGGGAGGCGAATTCGTACAGCCGCTATTCGACACTCAGGATATTATCTACGCCGGCATCATCGAAGATCTGAAAAAAGCCTCAGCCCTATTCGCCACTGGAGATGTAACTGGTATATCGAGTTCATATGATATCTATTATGGTGGTGACATGGAAAAATGGCAAAAGTTTGCCAATTCATTAATGCTCCGTTATTACATGCGCATTTCCGATAAAAATGCCAGTGCAGCCAAGAGTGGTATTGAAGAAATTTATAATAGTGGTGTTTATATCAGTGAAGCTTCCGAGGATGCAACAATGGCCTATATTGGTGCGAATGCATCAAATGCTTTCCCTACCGGATTGACGGATGATGGCACAAAATTCAGAAATGCGAGAGCATGCGCCACGCTGCTGAATAACCTCGTTGCAAATAACGATCCTCGCTTGGAAGTATGGTTCGCACCGGTTCACGTTCAATGGGTTGAGGATCTCGCGCTAGGCACAAAGATGGATGAATTCATTCGCAGGAACGGCGTGCTAACGGCTAAGACAGACATTAAAGATGAAGAGTATCGCGAAGAAAAGGAAGCAGACCCTACGGTTGTCTACACAAGACATTTTAATCCAACTTTGTTTGGTGCTAACGAAGAAAAACCGGTCACCTCAGCGTATGTGGGTATTCCTCCCGCAATTATACAGCCCGATTACTACAACTATAACCCTACACCAGGCCAAACAGTAGAGAACCAGCACGTATCTCAGTACGACGATATTTATCGCAATCTTTCCGGCTCACTCCTTAAAGCTAGGTTGATCTCAGCCGCTGAAACACACTTCACATTGGCTGAAGCCGCACTTAAAGGATGGGCAGTCGGTAGTGCTGAAACGAATTATGAGAACGGAGTTAAAAGCTCACTTGATGCATGGAATGTCGGTGGAGATTTTGCTTCATACGTTGCAGAGCCTGGCGTAGCATACAATGGAACGCTCGAGCAGGTGATGGAACAAAAATGGATCGCCAGCTGGACGGCGGCCGTGGAATCCTGGATGGATTTCAGAAGAACTGGTCTACCTGCATTACAAACCGGTCCCGCATCACCAGAGCCTGTTTTACCAGTTAGATTTATCTACAGTGATGATGAAACGCTTCGGAATGAATCAAACGCGAGCGAGGCAATTGACCGACTGGAAGAAACTGAGTACTCAAATCTGAGAGGTGCAGACAGTCAATGGTCCAAACCCTGGATAATTCAAGGAACAGGAAAACCATGGGAATAGATTTTAATTAAGTTTGGGTTTATATAGCGGAGGTGGTGCTCCGCTATTTTTTTAATTTTATTAATGTCATTAGATGTACAATAAGGTTCTTAAGCTTGCAATTTTTGTCGTTCCACTCTTATCATTAACGGTTTACTCCGGATTTCTCTATGAAAACCATGCAATAGGACCGGAGCTGCAACAGCACAATCACTCGCAAAGTGAGAATGCAATATTATCTGAGAAGTTGCTCTATCCCTCCCGTGACCCGGACAGGATAATATTAAATCTGACGGAAACTCCTGAGACTTCCATAGCAATAAACTGGCGAACAGACACCACGATTCTTTCCGGTACCGTAGAGTGGGCGGAGGCAACAGCCGGTACAGAATTCCGCGATAATACAATGAGCGTTTCAGCAGACTTGGAAAGACTAACGGTAAAACACGGAGAAGAGCCAACCGTTACAGCAAATTACTTTTCTGTCAAGGTAGAGGGACTCAAAGCCGGAGGCAAGTATGTATACCGCGTTGGCACGATCGACGCATGGAGTGAATGGCACCAGATTCAAATGCCAGATGCTTCGAAACAAAAATTATCTTTTATTTATTTTGGGGATGCCCAGAATGACATCAAGTCAATGTGGTCACGCGTCATCCGGGAGGCTTATAAGACTTTTCCTAAAATTGACTTTATGCTTCACGCTGGTGACTTGATCAATCGCCACGACAGGGACATTGAATGGGGTGAATGGTTTTACGCGGGAAGCTTCATCCATGCAACAGTTCCTAGCGTAATGACTCCTGGGAATCATGAGTATGGAAAAGACATCGTACTCTCTCCTCAATGGCGACGGCAATTTAATTTGCCTTTGAATGGTCCGAAGGGTTTGGAGGAAACCTGCTATGTTGTGAATTACACAACCCTTAAAGTTATCTCCCTGGACGCTGAGCAGATCGATGAATCCCCGATATACCTGGAAAAGCAAAAAATTTGGTTAGACTCAGTTCTCACGGCTGATCCAAAAAAATGGACCGCGATCACGTTTCACTATCCTGTATTTTCGACCAAGCCAAACCGCGACAACGAAAATTTGCGAAACCATTTTAAACCATTGTTCGACAAGCACAAAGTTGATATCGTGTTGCAGGGTCACGATCATGCATATGGTCGTGGGATGGTTAGCAATGTTCCGACAGGGACAATGATCAAAGACGAAATTTCGGGTACCATGTACGTGGTATCTGTGAGCGGCCCTAAAATGTATGATATCTCAAACGATCCTTGGATGGAACGAAAAGCAAGAAACACACAGTTGTTTCAGATCATTACCATCGACGACAATACCCTGTCCTATGAAGCATACACCGCGCATGGAGAATTGTACGATGCGTTCGAATTAATTAAATCAGCTAAAAAGATTAACAAACTGGTAAACCGTATTCCTGCGAGTGACGAAAGGCTATAGCCGGAAGACTTTAGTTTCCCGTCATAGCCAAACGTTGATACTCAGATTAAATTGACACAGGTGTAATTTGCAGTCGCTTGCACCATTGAAGGAACGTCTGATGCACACCATCGAGCGTTTCCATTTGTTTTTTGTCCAGCGGCTGAGATGATGTACGGCTGGTAGTCAAAATTGGAAGGCCCCGTTTTCTTAAGAAATATTTCGAGCTCATAGGATAGGCTTTAGAAATGAGCTCCTCCGCTTTCACCAGCTCCTGTTGTAGCCATGCTACATCTTCCTGCTTCCTTGGATCGGTAGCATGATTGCACATCCAGACCAGAATCTCGGGATAGAAATTTCCAGCAATAGCCGACATTCCCTTAGCTCCATGCTGAAGTGAGAACATTGTGTTGGCGGTGTGTGCATCATAGAATTCAAGCGGATTATTTTTGACCAAAGCGAGCTTGGCTTTAATTTTTTCCTGGTCAATAGATGTATCTTTATGATAGATCATCCGCTTTGTTTCCAACAGCGACTTGAATACGCCTGGACTGATAATTCTTTTATAGGGTGAGGGGCACTCGTAAAGTCCCATAGGAATATCACCGGTCAATTCCAGCATGTGCTCAATATTGTTTAGCAATACAGTATCACTTTCTCCTTTTGTTGCGTAATGGCTTGAAATCAAGATCACCGCGTTGATTCCCGTATCGTAAATCTTTTTTGCAAATTCAACCCGTTCTGATATTGTTGATCCAAACGACCCGGTAGCAACAACTGGGACCAAACCATTTACATGCTTTACCACGTGTCGCGTCAAGGAAAGACGCTCTTCTTCGCTTAAATGATACATTTCACTGCTAAGACAATTAGCAAAGAAACCTTTGACGCCAGCAGCCAAATAAAAATCGATTAGCCGTTCCAGACCCTCCGGATCTATTCTCCCATTTTGTTGAAAGGGTGTGACCATAACTGGCACAAACTTCTTTTCTTGTGTGGACTCTTTTTCGAACGATACCGGTGATGAGCCTGTCTCTGGTTTATTCGGTGAGGTTGCATAGCTTTGAATAGCACCTGAAGCGAGGATACTTGTGGCCATAATTTTCTTTAAGAATACTTGCCTTGAGAATTTAGTAGTTTTGTTCATATCTGCGCATTGACATGTCTTTATCATCTCGGAATGTTCGACCATTAGTGATATGTCTACGTGACTGAATGGTTACTGATGTAAAGCTATGGTGATGTTTTCAGTGATCAAACGCTAAAAAGCAACATTGCGCAATTTGAAGCACGATTTGCGTAAAGTGTGAAAATACCAGTACGTGATATTGATACTTTTATGCCGTTGAAAAGGCTTCGGTTGGATGTCCATGACGGGCAAATCCCAATGTGAAATTCTTTTTAAAAAATGCAAGAGCTTTTCCACGCATTGCATTTTTTATTACGCTTTGGATATACCTCACGCGGATTTTAATCCCACGATCCTAGAAATGACAGGTAAAATCTATAACAAGGAATGTTACAACAGCTAAAGGAGATCTGCTGAGTTGGCATGTGAAAAAAGTAACGAATGGAACTTTTATGTAAATTTCTTCAGTTTAAAATCTCATCTGAATGAGCAGAACATGTCTGTTGTTTTTTGTCGTGATAATTCAGGCTGGTTTTATCGATCACGCTCACAGTCAGATTGCATTGACACCGGAAACCGCATTGCAAGGATATCTGAATAATGGTGACAAGATCTATCGGTGGGAACTAAAAGAAACGTATCCGGTTGGTGACGCCACGGCCTACAATCTGCTGCTGACATCCCAACAATGGCATGAGTACATCTGGATGCATCAGCTGACAATTCTTGTACCCACCCAGAATAGCCATGATGCAGCACTCTTGTTCATCACCGGTGGAAGCAACAAAAAAGGTCTTCCTAACTGGACCAAAAAAGACGACAAATTTCTTCAGACACTTGGCGATATGGCAACGAAGAATAAAAGTATTGTAGCATTGTTGCGCCAGACACCGAATCAACCACTCTGTGGAGATCTCACCGAGGATGCATTGATCTCATATACCCTGCATCAATTTAAGGAAGATGGTGACTATTCGTGGCCATTGCTTTTCCCCATGGTAAAAAGCGCCGTTCGGGCTATGGACGCTGTTCAAGAATTTTCAAAACAAACGTTGAATCACCAGGTGAAGAGATTTGTGGTTTCCGGCGCTTCTAAGCGCGGATGGACTACCTGGCTTACAGGTGCTTCAGATAGCCGTGTAGTTGCTATTGCGCCGATGGTGATCGATATTTTAAATATGCCTGTAAACCTTGACTACCAGGTCAAAATGTGGAAGGATTACAGCGTGCAAATCGAGGATTACGTGAAGCTGGGGATTCCACAAACCGCACACTCGGAGAAAGGAAAGGCCATCACGGCAATGGTGGATCCTTATTCGTATCGAAAAAAATTATCCATGCCAAAAATGCTTTTCATGGGAACCAACGATGAGTACTGGACGGTCGACGCGATCAAGCATTACATCGATAGCATCCCTGGACAGAACTTTGTGCACTACGTGCCGAACGTAGGACACGACCTCGGTGACAAAAAGCAGGCATTAGCGGCGTTAAGCGCATTCTTCGGAGCCACGGTAGAGAATAGGCCTTATGCAGTGTGTCAACCAGCCCTGACGTATGGAAAAAAAGGAATTACCCTTGCTGTAAACACCTCGCCAGATATTCTGGTGGACGCTATTCTGTGGTCGACCAGTTCAACGGATACGGATTTTCGCGATGAAAAATGGGAAGGAAAGAGTCTGAATCTGAAAAAGAAATCTTCAGTCATTACATCCACGCAGTCATACCCCGTCAGTGGATATCGGGCATTTTATCTTGACCTTAAATACAAGGATGTCAACGGCGGAGAGTACACCAAGAGTACTCGAATGTACGTGGCAGATAACGATGAGGTGTTTGTGAGATGAGCCGGCTAATATATCTTCAGTTCATTCTTTTTTTTGGCCTCATCGCCCATGCGCAGCCCAGTGCTGATGCGTTAAGAAGAACATTTTTAAACTGCAGGTCAGGCACTGTGATGGTGGCTGCACATCGCGCGGTTCACAATGTCCATCCGGAAAATTCTCTGCGGGCTATTCAGGAATCCATAAAACTTGGTGTAGATATTATAGAAATCGACGTAAAAGTTTCCAGTGACGGTGTTCCATTCCTGATGCACGACCATACGGTAGACCGGACAACAACCGGTAGTGGCGTAGCAGAAGAATTTTCATGGGAGGAACTGCAACAACTTTTTATCGTCGACAATGGAAAAAAGACGACGCTCAAAATACCATCCCTTAAAGAAGCCTTGGAAATTGCTTACGGTAAGATTCTAATAGACCTCGATTTAAAAACCGACAAAATTGACGAGGTCGTGAACGTTGTTAACAAAACGTACAGTCAGGATTTCGTCTTCTTTTTTGATAGTGATTACCAGATCCTTGCGCGTGTTCATCAGGCTAACAAAGACTTCATGATCATGCCAAGAGCGCATTCAGTTCAGGAGGCTGACTCAGCAATTAGTTTATTTGACCCTCCAGTGGTTCACATTGACTTTTCTTTTTATACTGATGAATGTGTTCAAAATATTCAAAGTAGCGACGCGCGTGTTTGGATCAACTCGCTCGGCGAACCTGATAAAGATCTCAAAGAAGGAAGAGAAAAACGAGCGCTAAGAAATTTGTTGCAGTATGGGGCAAATGTGATCCAGACTGATGAGCCAGCGCTGTTGCTGCAGGCGCTTCGGAAAAGGGGCCTTCACCAGTAATGAAAACAAAATGAGAAAGATTTACGCGTTACCCACCATAATTTTTACGGTATTCATGATTTGGTCCTGCGATGCTGTAAGAAATGAAAGCAGGATTGAAGGCTTCAGCTCAAAAATCATTTTTCCATACCAGGATCAGCACGTGCATGGCTCTACTATTGTAGAGCTGCCTAATGGAGATCTTCTCTCGGCCTGGTTTCAGGGCTCTGGTGAACGCTGGGCGGATGATGTAAAGATTATGGGTTCACGTTTGCCAAAGGGGGACACAATATGGTCCAGTACTTTTGTAATGGCCGACGTTCCTGGCTTCCCGGACATTAATCCGATTATGTTCATGGACCAGCAGCAACGTCTTTGGCTGATGTGGTACCCCGTGTTAGCAAATCAATGGGAAACCTCTATCCCCATGTATCGTCTCAGCGATAATTACAGTGAGAGCGGCGCGCCCGTCTGGGCCTGGCAGGACGTCCTCTTTGTAAAGGCCGGTGACAAAACCGAGCGCGGGATTCAACCGAAGGATCGCTTCGTGGAGCAAGTGAATAACCAGCTGAAGGAATACGAACAGTATCTGAACGCTTCGTTGATGCCTCAGGTTCCAGATAGTCTTAAGAAAACTTTGCGGACTGAGTGGGAAATTTACAAAGCAAAAATGGATAGCCTTGCCAATGGAAGAAACATGTTGCGGGCTGGCCGTATTCAGGATGGTGATAAGGAGATTAATGCACAGCTAGGATATCCGCTGACAAGACGTCTTGGCTGGCAGACAAAGAACAAGCCCGTATTCGTGGGCGAGCGTATGATCCTCCCGTTATATTCCGATGGATTTGATTGTTCACTTTTTGCTGTTACTGACAATGGTGGAAAGGACTGGATGTTTAGTAACCCTGTCCTCGGCGGCGCAGGTATTCAGCCTACGATAGCGATCGGCAAAGACAGCAGGTTGGTCGCCTACCTCCGTGATAATGGACCTCCACCGCAGCGCATGCAACGTACAGAATCCCGCGATAAAGGACTGACATGGACTCTTGCAAAAGATGATCTGCTTCCAAACCCGGGTGCCGGCTTCGATATGGTCACGCTGTCGACTGGTGAGTGGCTAATGGTTTTTAATGACACCGAAAAGGGAAGGTATAACCTTACCGTTGCTTTGTCTGACGATGATGGAAATTCGTGGAAATGGAAGAAAAGTATTGAAAACGACACGCGTCAGGAAAAGGCTACTTCAAGTCATTACCCCGCGGTAGTTGAGGGCGCGGATGGTCATATACACATTTCCTATAGCTACCATCGGGATGATATCACGCCTGGAAGAACTATTAAGTATGTTTCTTTCCCACTACAGTGGATAAAAAATTGAATTGTTATAGGTTCTTTTCATGGGTTTGCCAAATCAAATAAAACAAAAAGGTAAATGAAAAATAAACAGACCTTCCTTTCCATGCTGACTGTTGCTATGGCATTGGGCACCGCATGGGCTGTCCGTGGAAAATTTGGCCACGAGCAAGGAGCCGCTTGGGCAGGAGCCATTGGAGCAATTTCAATCGTCCTGGTTGCGAAAAGGGGAGATTGGTACAACAAGGTTTTCAAAGTCGCGCTTGCCGCAGCCGTGGGTTGGGGTTTAAGTGGGATGATAAGCTACGGTGTAGTAGTCGGATACGGTCGAGGAAGTGATTTTGTTAATGTATACTATGGGTTGCTGATGCTATTCGTGATCGGCGTATTATATGGATTTCTTGGAGGGGGCCTTTTTGCGCTCGCCTTGGCTGAGTCCAGGGAGTTTAAAGTTCGCTGGGCTTCCCTTATTGCAGAAATGGTAGCCTTAGCGTTACTCGCCTATGGACTTTTGATCAATCAGCTTGGTTGGTTCATGACGCCGCCTCGCTCTGAATTATGGGCTGCGTGTCTGGGCGCTTCTATTGCGCTCGCCTGGTATATTTTGCGACACAAACAAGAAAACGTGTTGAGAGTGGCAGCATGGTCTGCCCTGGGCGCCGGTATCGGATTTTCCTTTGGTAACTTTTTACAGGTTGCCGGTTCCGGTTTCTCGTTGCCCTTTAATCTGTGGAATATTATGGAATATTCCATTGGCTTTTTTGGGGGATTAGGCATGGCTTATGGAACGCTCACCTCGTCGTGGCATTTAAGCGATACCGTTTCTGACAAACGCAGCAACCTGGTGCCGATATTATTTCTGGCGGTCTTTATTCCGTTTGTTCTGTGGGATCAATCTTTTGTCACTGAAAAATTGGATTTTATACTTGAACTTGGAGGGACAGCAGAGACGATTTTTTCGTTTCAAGCTATTTCCCTCGTGGCAATTGCGTTCTGCGCTGCAATCTTACTCACAAAATTCAATCGCTCTCACTACGACTTTTCTTCCGTTAGATCAATTTTTATAATCTACCTCGGCGTATATACCTTTTTGAGCTTTCTGCTTACCGGTATAACGGTCCATCCGATTGAACAATACTTGTATCTTATCAACATTGCAGTAATCCTTTTTATACTTCCTTCCCTCCGGGATAATTTTGTTCCAACTCAAGAATTTCCGCGAAAATGGACTGCCGCAGCGGTATTCTCTGTATTAATGATAGCGCTACTTGCAATCGTAGCGATACACTCACACAGCGAATTGCCAGGAAGTCAAATGAGATTTTAAATGATCAATGTAGCTATTATCGGTTTTGGCTTTATGGGCCTCACTCATGCCGTAAATATCATGCGGAATAAGAAATTGTCTCTTGGGGCGATTATCACCCGGGACGCCAATAGCATCTCCGACAAACTATGTGCGCAACGTGGAAATTTTGCCAGCGGCGAGGTTGATGCGTCTTCCATTCTGAAGGTGCCTGTATACAGGACGCTGCATGAATGTCTCAAAAACGAAAGGATCGATGCAGTCCATATTTGTGTACACACTGATATGCACTATGAAATTGCTGTGGAGGCAATGGAAAGTGGTTTGCACGTTTTGCTTGAAAAGCCGTTTTGCCTCCGCCTGGAGGAAGGCCGGTTGTTAATTGCATTGGCAAAACACAAGAAAGTTAAATTGATGGTCGGTCACGTGGTTCGTTTCATGCCATCGTATCGCAAATTGAAAGAATGGATCGATTATAAGCAGTATGGTGGACTTAAATTCATCTCACTCACGAGGTTTACTGGATTACCGTCCTGGGGTCAATGGAAAGAGAAGCAGCTAAAGTTTGGCTCATCCGGAGGAGCGTTATTCGATCTTGTCATCCACGATATTGACTTTTTACACTTTGCCCTAGGTGTTCCGTTGAGAATAGAATCCATGTGTCATCCAGGCGCGCTCAGCTCGCAAGACTATGTTAGTGCCCACTGGTACTTCAACAATGCAAAGGCTAAGATCGAAGGGGGAAACATTTTTCACTCAAGTTTCCCGTTTCAGGCTGGCTACATGGCGGAATTTGAGAATGCCAGTGTTGTCTACTCCAGCCAAATGCCTGAGTTTATTCAAGTCTGCGACGACGACAAAGTTCAGCAGATCCCTGTTGGTCCCGCGGATGAAGGCTTCTACCGGGAAATCGACTATTTTGCCGACTGCATTAAGAATGACACGGAGCCTATGGAATGCACGCCAGCCTCGTCGCTAAGAACTATCGAATTGTGCTACGATCATCTCTAGATCACAATGATGTCTAACTAAAATTAAGTTTTATGAAAGAGAATTTAACCATAAAAGGCGGAGACAAAACCGTAAAGAAAAGTTTTCCGTGGCCCGTTTTTGATGACAGCGATATAAATGTTATTACCCAGGTTGCACAGAGCGGGCAATGGGGAAATCCTGATTGCCTCGGTCTCGTTGAGAAATTTGAAAAAGAATTCGCAGCGTATTGCGGCAGCAAATATGCGATATCATGCGTTAACGGTTCTGTGGCGCTTCGGCTCGCGCTCATTGCTTCGGGCGTAAGACCTGGTGATGAAGTAATCGTTCCGCCCTACACGTTTATTGCCACCGCCACTATTGTTATCGAAGCAAACTGTGTTCCTGTTTTTGTCGATATAGAACCTGATACTTATAATCTCGATCCATCGAAAATTGAAGCAGCTATTACCCCGCGCACAAGAGCAATTATTCCAGTTCATTTTGCAGGGCAGGCTTGCGATATGGACTCCATCATGGAGATTGCTCGTAAACATGATCTCGTTGTCATTGAAGATTCCGCGCATGCTCATGGCGGTGAGTACAAGGGAAAAAAGTTAGGTAGCATTGGTAATGCTGGATGCTTTAGTTTCCAATCCTCAAAGAATCTTACGGCAGGTGAGGGTGGTTTAGTCGTAACCGATGACGAGAACATGTTCGATATGATGAACTCTCTTCGAAATGTCGGACGCGTTAAAAACGGGCAATGGTATGAACATCATTACATTGGATGTAATTATCGAATCACGCAGTTTCAGGCAGCATTGCTTTCCCAACAACTAACAAGACTGGAATCTCAAACCCGGCTTCGTAATGAGAACGGAATTTATCTGAATACGTTGCTGGAGGATACTGAAGGGATAAAGCCACTTACCCGCGGTCATGGCGAAACGTTGCACACTTACCATCTTTACATCTTTCGGTATGACAAGTCGAAATTTAACGGCATGTCAAAGAGGAAGTTTTCGGAAATGCTGGCTGCCGAAGGGGTACCGTGTTTTATGGGTTACCCAAAACCGATATATGAGCAACCGTTATTTCAAAAAAAGAATTTCATGTGTTACGCCATACCGGATTATGTCGATTATTCAAATGTCCAGTGCCCTGTCGCTGAGCATGCTTGTTATGAGGAAGCCATTTGGATCCTTCAACATGCCATGCTGGGTACCAAAGAGGATATGAAACTGTTTGCTGAGGTGATTAGAAAAATAAAGAGTCGTTCTGGATTTTAGATTGGGAACTCCGCAGCTACAAAAGTCGCCACCAAGGCTCGAAGACACCAAGGTACACTACAACTGCACTATGCGACATGCAACCTCTTAGTGTTTCTTTGAGTCCTGGTGACTTCGTGGCGTATTTGAGGCTGTAAATATTCCCTGGCATTTCGGAGCACCTCATTCAATTATATCGACATTCACGCCGATTGTTTCGTAACAACATGTTGTTTCCGGTACTCCATCGGCGTCAGGCCTTTAACCTGTTTGAACTGACGCGCGATGTTTTTGCTATCGCTCAACCCGAGGTCTAGTGCAATTTCAAAGATTGTCATATCGGTTTCCAACAACTTTTGTGTGAACTTTTCTATACGCTGATTATAAATATACTCGTATACAGGATATCCGGTTGTAAGCATGAATCGTTTTTCAAGGGATCTTCGTGAGAGTGGAACTTCCCTTAACACCTGGTCTACTTTGAGATTTTTATCAAGGTTGCCATGAATGTATTTCAAGGCGTTTACAATATATTTATCCTTACTTGCGAAAATATCTGTCGAGTGGCGGGTAACCACTTGGGTTGGTTTAACAATGATATCCGGGCCGTAGCACGTTTTTTCTTCTACCATTTGCTCCATTAGACGTGCAGCTTCATATCCACCTTTTTCGGCGTCTAACTCAATGCTTGATAATGGAGTGTCCGAAAGCTCACACACCATCTCGTCATTATCGACACCCAGAACTGCCACTTCATCTGGAATACGAATTCCCGCGTGTTTCGCAGCCTCGGCGACATGGTGACCCTGATTATCATCACAAGTCATCAATGCAATTGGCTTTGGAAGGGATTTTAGCCACTCACTTAACGCGGATGGTTTATAGTACCACAGGTCAGCTGCAGTAGGATTGTTGTGCTCATAGTAATGAACATTGAAACCGGATTCCTGAATACGTTGTTCAAAACCATCAGCGCGCTCACGTGACCACACGATATTCCCAAATCCATAAAAGGCAAAATTCTTGAATCCTTTCTTTAAAAAATATTCGGCTCCAAGCTTGCCGGTTTCTTTGTAAGCTCCTGTAATATTAGGGATTTTAGTAAATCTTTCTTTGAAGTCCTGCGCAATTACGGGGATATTTGCTTGCGTAATTTTTTCGACCTCCTCGTCATTATAAAACTGACCAATTATCCCATCGGCTTCCCACTCTTTTGCCCATTTGAGAATGCCATCAATACCAATTGTTTCGCGGTAGTAGGTAGGCATTTTACAAAATGTCCAGGGTCCATGATCCTTAGAGTAGCGCGTAATTCCTTTGAGGATATTCTTATTATATTCTTCGGAAAGGTCGCTCAGTAAAATAATCTTGATCATAAAATGTATTGTTAGGTAAAATGAGTTTCACTATTCGGATTCACTATCAACGTTGATTTCTCAGCCCGTGTGTGGCCGTAACTGTCTCGGATTCTCTATTGTGTTGAAAGAATGTGGTTTCATTAAGCTTAGCTAATAGCACATCCCTATCGTATTGCGTAAATGCCTTGAGCGGCTTCCTCACCGTTCCACAATCCAGGCCAAGCAAACGCATAATTTCCTTTCCAGCAGTAATACCGTTGTATTGTAAAAGTATTTTATAAATGGCATCGGCTTCCCCCTCAAGGCTGACAACTGTTCTCATGTCTCCGGCATCATGTGCCTTTAGCATCAGCTGATAAATGTCTCCCATATAGTTATAAGTGCTTCCCACATAATGACGGTTGCCAGCTGCATATAGCATCATAAATGCTTCATCGGTGCCCCAATACAATGAATAATTTTCTTTAGCATAATGAAGGCAGTGCTGATAATCGATGATATCATTAAAGCTGTTTTTTAGTCCTGCAAAGTTTGGAATACGCCTAGACGCAACTTCGAGGAAACTAATCATGGGGAAATTTACTCCTGTCAGGAATGGGATGTTGTAATAATAAAAAGGAGTATGGCTAGCGGCCGCTGCGACATATTCACATTGCTCCACCAGATCTTCGAGGGTTTTAGGCTTAAAATAAAATGTTGCTACCATCGCCACTCCATCGACGCCATGCGTTTGTGCGTGTTCTGCCATGCGAGCGGTTTCGTACAGGTTGCAACTTCCGACGTGTACGAAAATTTTAAAGTCCGGACGGTTGATCACCTTTCGATACGCTGTCCACGTTTCAACGAGTTTTAAACGTTCTTCCAGGCTTAGAGACATGCATTCTCCCGTCGTCCCATTAAGAAATACGCCATTTGCGCCCGTGTTGACGCAATGCTGAAACAAATCTGGGATGCAATCATAGTTGATGCTTCCATCTCCAAACATCGGAGTGAAGGTTGCATTCAAGATTTCAACATTGTGAGAATTCATAAAACATTTGAGCTTGATTCCAGCTTCTTTGATGGGCACAAGTTGAACAACCTTTTGAGCGCAATCAATGGAAGGCTTTACTAAAAAGATGTATAAAATTACGGTCCAATTTGTTGGGCTTTTATTTATCTTGTAGTTGTTCTAATCACAGAAATGTCTATGACTTCTTATTAGTATGGAGGCGAGGGCACATTCTTCTCATCACCGGTATTGCGTAATCCCACAAAGTGTTCAGAAGCGAATACTAAGACATCCGCTTTGCAGTAATTTATTTCTCACAGAGATTGGATATGAAGATGAAACGATCTTTCATCCGTTCACAAAAAGTAAAGGGAGCAAATACTTGTTGGTATATGTTTCCAGTGGAGAGGGAAAATACCGCGTTAACAAGAAGGTGTATCACGTTGCAGAGAACGATTTCTTCGTTTTACCTGTGCGATATGCAACCGGGCTGGAGTCTGCTGAAAAAAACCGTTGGAGCATTTACTGGGCTTACTTTTCAGGAAGTCAATCCAGAAAAATGGTACAACACCTTGTCGGAAACAGATACTCTCCGATGAAGGCGAAGCCGCTGGTGGGTAGAATTTCCCAGTTCAATGATATTTTGCATCATCTCGAATTGATGGAAAATATTGAGAACCTGGTATACGCCAACAGTCGTTTTTATAGTTTCCTGTGCTCATTCAGACTGATGGTATTGTCGGCAAAAAAATACGGTAGCAAGGATGGCGTTATTCAAAGCATCGAATACATGCGCGAAAATATCAGCAATGTAATTTCGCTGGAGGATCTTGCTGAAGTAGCTGGTTTGTCGGTATCGCATTATTGTGCGATGTTCCGGCAAAAAACCATGCAAACACCCATGCAGCTATATACATCGATGAAAATACAGCGGGCATGTCAATTATTGCAGAACAGAAATCAAACGATCAAAGCCATTGCTTACAGCCTGGGTTTCTTTGATCAATATCATTTCTCCAAGGTCTTTAAACAAATCATGGGAGTTTCCCCAAAGGAATTTAGAAGCCATGGAGTTGTAGTCAACCATAAATAAAATGATTTCAAGGTAAGATAAGAATCCTTAAATCCTGAGTACATATGAGAATAGAACAATGGATTTCACTTGAAGGTCTTCCTGAAGCTGGTCTATGGACGATATCCCTCTGCCATGTTCTGCGAAATCCTTAAATCTGTTAATCTTCGAATCCTAATCGATCTTTTAATCCTTAAATCCTAATCTTGATTGCGCATTTTGAGGTATCTTATTCGCTAAAGGCGTCGAGGATCGGGAAAAGTAGTATAATCTTCGACGGAAATGATTTCACGTAGTATGCAAATAATATTGTTATGAAGTCCAACACGGTCATAGTTGCTCTCATCTTTTTGATTTTTTCCGTGATTTCCTTTTTGACCAACATACTTGGCCCACTGGTACCGGATATCATTGATAGTTTTGACCTGAGTATCGGCATCGCAGGTTTTCTGCCGTTCTCTTTTTTTGTTGCCTATGGAATCATGTCCATTCCGTCCGGCATATTGATGGAGCGATATTCAGAGAAAGCGGTACTCATTGCGGGATTTGTGTTAGCATTTGTAGCTGCACTTGTGTTTGCCATATTTACAACTTTTCAGATTGCACTGCTATCTCTATTTTCTATTGGCATTGGTATGGCTATGCTGCAGGTCGTTATTAATCCCTTGCTTCGCCACACGGGCGGCGAAAAGCATTTTGCGTTTAATTCGGTGTTGGCTAATTTTTTTTTCGGAGCGGCTTCATTCTTAAGCCCTTTGCTTTACAGTTACATGGTAGGAAAAATTCACAGCGGCGAGTCCGGGGCGATGATCTTATTGTTTAATCAATTGGTTTCACCGGAGTTAAAGTGGGTGTCGCTGTATTGGGTTTTCGCCGTTACATGTTTACTAATGATATTCATTCTTGGTTTTATTAAGTTTCCTCATGTAGAGCTGACGGCAGATGAAAGAATGGATACCGGATCCTCGTTCAGCGAATTGCTCCGGAACCGGAAAGTATGGCTCTATTTCTTAGGTATATTTGCGTACGTAGGTACGGAGCAGGGTGTAGCAAACTGGATGTCGAAATTTCTTCAGCTTTACCACAGCGTTGATCCGGCCACCGGTGGTGCTACCGCAATTTCCTATTTCTGGGGTCTTATTACACTCGGTTGTTTTATAGGCTTGTTCTTGCTGAAACTCTTTGACAGTCGTTCAGTACTCGTGGTATTTGCGTCTGGCGCTATTATCACATTATCTCTGGCATTACTAGGTAACGTAGCCATTGCGTTGGTTACGTTTCCCCTAACTGGCTTCTTTCTTTCTATCATGTGGTCTGTCGTCTTTTCATTGGGAATGAATTCCGTGCCCCGGCATCACGGTACTTTTTCTGGGATTTTATGTACCGGTATTGTTGGCGGCGCGGTAGTTCCTTTAATTATTGGTGGCATTGCCGAGTTGACAGGACTCAAGTTTGCGATGATGATCATGTTCATAACACTTGGGTATATCCTTTATATCGGATTATGGGCGAGGCCGATCATCAACAATTCAGTAATAAAGAGCTGGAGTGAGTTATTTAGAATGAAAGTACAGCAATGAGCCTTTTCTGTGAAGTAATTTTTGTTTAATCGAGACTGCATATAGTTATTTGAGATGAATTCGTTACCGCTTATCGATATATCCATTATCGCTTTATACCTTCTTGGAATGATTGCCGTTGGCGTTTACTTTTCCAGGAGGAATACCAGCACCGATCAATTCACGAAGGCCTCCGGACATATTCCAGGGTGGGCGCTGGGGTTAAGCCTCTATGCTACTTTCCTCAGCAGCAATACTTTCTTGGGAGTTCCTGGAAAGGCGTTTGGCAGTGATTGGAATTCCTTTGTATTTAGCCTCTCGATGCCGTTAGCGGCGTGGGTGGCGGCAAAGTTTTTCGTGCCTTTCTATAGAAAGAGTGGTGAGATTAGCGCCTACACACATCTGGAACACCGTTTTGGTCCCTGGGCCCGGACCTACGCTATGCTTTGTTTTGTGCTAACCCAACTGGCAAGGATGGGATCCATATTTTTTGGTATAGCCTTGACGTTAGAAGCGTTGACCGGAATCGACATGAGGACCATTATGGTCGTAAGCGGAATCTGTATCATCGTCTACACGATGTTGGGAGGCATGGAGGCTGTCATCTGGACGGAAGTTGCGCAGGGAATAATCAAGACCATCGGAGCGCTCGTCGTATTGGGTATCGTGATCATGGAAATGGAAAATGGATTCACTGATGTTTTACGCGTGGGAAACGCCGATCAAAAATTCAGTCTTGGGAGCTTTACTCTTACCAATTTTAGCACGTCGACTTTCTGGGTGGTATTCCTGTATGGGTTTTTTATCAACCTGAACAATTTCGGAATCGATCAAAACTATGTGCAACGGTATCATACGGCAAAATCGGCCAAGGAAGCTGCCCGCAGCATTTGGCTTTGTGTGTACTGGTATCTTCCAGTGTCCATGTTATTTTTCTTTATCGGAACAGCGCTTTATGCCTATTTCCAGCAGCATCCTGAGCTAATAGAATCAGTGAAGCAACAAGTGGCAATGGAGAAAGGTGTAACTATGGAGTCACTGACCGCTGCTGACTACGGTGATAAAGTGCTTCCACATTTTATGGTAACTAAAGTCCCGCGTGGATTGCTCGGACTGATCATAGCAGCGATCCTTTCTGCAGCTATGAGTACGATCAGCAGTGGAATGAACAGTAGCGCAACCGTGTTTCTTAAAGACATTTATCAGCGTTACATTGACAGGAACACTTCACCTAAAAGGGAATTGCAGGTTCTTTATATATCTACCGCTACGATGGGTATGTTAGCTATAATAACGGGTATTTTGATGATAGGAGTAAAGAGCATACTGGATCTTTGGTGGCAACTTGCGGGTATTTTTGCTGGTGGTATGCTGGGGTTGTTCTTGTTGGGGATGATCAGTAGGACTGCTGGCAATGCAGTGGCTAAACTTGCCACCGTCATCGGAATCCTGGTAATCATATGGATGACTTTTTCGAATTTATTGCCAGAAGATTACGCAGAGTGGCGTAATCCACTCCATTTGAATATGGTGATTGTGGTGGGAACGCTCACGATATTCCTCAGTGGATTGTTGATTTCAAGATTTAAGCGGTCCTCTGTTCACTAGTGTCAAAAGAAAGAAGCCCTCCGTGAAAATTTTATTCTTCAGTTTTTCCTATTCCGAACCTTAGTTGAATGAAAAAATTACTGGCCGAATTAAAGTGAAACGGAGCATTCTAATATTTCTGTCCATTGTATTGGTAATATCATTTATCAAAATTTTGATTTCAATATTTAAACGTCCAAATGTTAACGATTACACCCATGAGGATTATCACAGCGTAAGGATTGAATTTAGCACCATGACTTCTCGTGAAGCTGCCACAGTTAATGACACGCTATTGATTCGACGTTTTTTTGAATTGGCCAAGCGATGCAGGCCAATTAAAAGAACAGAAATTCAAAGTAAAGTCTCAGTATATGTTAAAGTTTTATGGAAGGAACGAGCCAGTATTCAGCATAAGTCAGACAGAGGATAATCTAGTAATCTTAGACGATCTCACTCTTAATATTACCTTAATTGGAAGTGTATATGATGGTGAACCGATGAAAGGATTTTTAGAGGATTTAAGACAGATAGAGATGACCGCAATTCCTATGAATTGATATTTACGCGGATGTCAGTTTTCCAGGCGACTGCGGTTGATTGTTTGCCGTTAACGGCCTTGTGAAATGAGGAGGAATTTTTCTGAGCAGCGGCCGGCGAAATGGTAGGAAAGAAAATTAGAAGCAAAAGATAGAATGAGTTAGGATTGTACCGATCATCGCTCCTCAATCACAACAACCTGGAGCGC
>JAICGJ010000108.1 GCA_025923195.1 Chryseolinea sp. | reverse complement strand
TGGTATGGGTATAGAACGTGTAACCATGCTTCGTTACCAGATCAACGACTTGCGCTTGTTTTCCGAGAATGACGTGCGCTTCTTGCGCCAGTTTCAGTCAGTTATATAGATCCATGAAGATTGACTTTTCGAAAGAGGGGATTTTTGGGCCGACCTTCAGTAAGCTGCCAGGTCTTTTCAATCGGTCTGCTATGATAATCGCTGTCGCGGTCTTGCTGATGATGGGATGCTCGCAGGATCTGACCGATGATGAGATCCCTCCTTCCCAATTTCCCGATATTGTAATTGACTTAAGTCTACCTTCAAATATTGCCCTGGCGTCCAAAGGGGGATACAAGGAAATAGATGATGGCGGTGTCAGGGGCATTATCGTCTATTGCGAAGACATTGGGATTTACCACGCCTACGAACGCAATTGCTCTTTCACGCCCAACGAGGCCTGCGCAACCGTAAACGTAGACATATCCAAATTGTTTATGATCGATCCCTGCTGTAATTCCTCGTTTGACTTCATTACCGGGCAGCCTATTGGCGGCTCTGCGTGGAGGCCATTGCGAGAGTATGAAACCAAAGCTACTGGTATTGAGCTGAGGATCACCGAAAATATTGTGAATTGAAAATTGTTATGCGGAATTGCGAGCCGCATTTATTATTCCGAACATGCAACGGATTACCAATTTGCGGTACAGCTTTTCGAAATGTTCTTCATGCTTTTCCTTATTTCGTAACTGCTGAAGTGCATACTGTTGTATCGTAATGAGTGGTAAGACTATCCGTTCCCGCAATTTGACTGAATCTCTGTTCATCGGCGTGTTTTCCATCAGCTCACTTAGACCCGACACCTCCAGTATCATTTCAGAAGACAATTTGTATTCCGCATACATTTTTTTCCACAGTGCACTGAACTCCTTGTCCTTTGCCAGATATGCTGTCGCTGGATAATATGTCTTCGTCAAAGACATCATGCTATTGCTCAACAAGGTCCTGAAAAACAAAGATTGCTTGAAAAGTTGTTTTAACATGGGCAACTTTCCCTTCTTCTTCAGTTCTTTTAACGCTGTGCCTACACCATAAAAACCGGGAATGTTTTGCTTCATTTGGGCCCAGGATCCAACGAAGGGAATAGCGCGGAGATCTTCAAATTTCAGGCTTCCCTGACTTCTCTTTACCGGACGAGAACCAATGTTAATATCTCCAAAGAAAGATAGTGGTGTAATTTTCTCAAGATAGGGTACGAACTTAGGATGCAACTTTAAATCTAGATAGGCCTTATGTCCTTCCTTGGCCATGCTGTTCATCAGCTGAATCTCGTCAGATTTGAGTTGATTTCTATTGATATCAAAAACGTCGTTTTCAATACCGGCAGACAGCAACTGTTCGAGATTGTACGCGCAAGAGACTGGTTTGCCAAAGTTTGAGCTGATTGTTTGGCCTTGTATGGTAACCTGCACTTCCTTGTCTTCAATCGTCTCACCTAGAGAAGCATAAAAATCATGGGTGTTGCCGCCCCCTCTTGCGGGTGGACCCCCGCGACCGTCAAAAAATACAGATACAAACCCCTGCTCTCGGGAAATACGTGTTAAGTTTTCCTTAGCCTGAAATATCGACCAATTAGCTCGAAGATACCCACCATCTTTTGTGCCATCAGAAAATCCGAGCATGATCGTTTGTTTACCGCCGCGCCTGACCAAATGTTCCCTGTAAGTCTCCACATTGTATAGTGCTGACATGATTGCCGGCGCATTCGCGAGGTCTTCAATTGTCTCAAACAACGGCACGATATCCAATGGAAGCTGATCATTATGACCAATGATAAGATTGGCAAGCTGATACACCCTGATCACATCCAGCGCGGATTGGCAATTGCTGATCACATAACGGTGGCATCCTTCTTCCCCATTCTGCTCTTGAATTCGTCCGATGACATCTATGCTCTCAATCAGTTCGTGAATAAATTCGTCTTCAAACTTAAGAGCTGTTGGATTAAACTTGAGCGAAAGGAGTGTCTCGATTTTTTCCGGCTCTGACAGCTCGTCGAAATCTTTAAGCTTCTTGTTCTTCGGTCTAAGCTTTTCGAGTATCGCCTCCCATGCGTAGCCATGCTTCCGACTATCCTGGCGGATGTCCATACTGGCAAAGTAAAATCCAAACATCCTAATCTTTAGAATGAACCCTTCGAGAAGATTTAGGAATAAACCTTTATGATCCCTGATAAGAACCTCGCGTGCCTCCTCCAGGTCGCTTAGAAGTTCGCCTGGTTGATGATAAGTTTCACCATTCCCACCGAAAGCCATCGGATATATTTTGGAGTCAATTCTTGCAATAATGTGGTCGACGCCCTTAAACGTAAGCCTCCTCTTCAGAAAGCGTATATCCCGGTAGTAACACTTGAGAAGAATTTGCTGGAGATGTCGTGCCACCTTCAACGTAATCTCATGGGTAACAAATGGGTTCCCATCGCGATCTCCGCCAGGCCAGAAACCGATTTTTAACAAGTCATAATTTTTCCACTCATCCAGCGTGATCTTTAAGCCAGTCATGAGCTTATTGACAATCTCGGGAATTGCTGCATAAAAAACATTTTCAAGAAACCACGAAAGACTAACCGCTTCGTCGTACGGCGTAGGTTTTTCTCTGTTTATAAACGCAGTCTTGCCAAGCTGGCGCAAGAGCAAATTGATATGCTCCAGTCTGTTATCACGAATGGCCTGCTCTAGGTCATTTAGGATGGCCAATACGTTGCCCGGATAAAACTGGGTGGGATGAGCCGTAAGGACTACTCGGACACTGAACTCCGACAGCTTTTGCTTCAGACCTTCAATTGCACCTTCAGCCTCAGCCCGAAGCAGAAGTTCAGCTATGGTACCCTTGCCCGTCAAATCATTAATTTCGTCGAAAGCTGCGTCTTCTACCGAATCAAAGAGTACCACCTGACGCTCGATATATTGGACAAATCCAAAGAGTAAATCGAATTGTTCCTCGCGGGTTGCCTTTGGAGTATAGTCAGTGAAAAATTTCTTTATGATGGCTTTAGGATCCTTACCCTTGTCATATCCATTTTCGCAAGATTGCTGGAGCAGAGGGAGCAGAGTGCCTGTCCGATATATGCCAGAATATGGTAGATTAAGAAAGAGGCTGTTGTACATGTGGTACCTGGTGGAGACAGTCTCATTAAATTGGCTTGCCATTGCTAGTGCTTGGATTCAAGCAAAGGTATCAAATACTACATTGGCATCGTGCGGGTTAAAGTGAATTGGACACAATTTTTTCGGAAACGTTTTCGGAGCTTACAGCATACTTAGCTGAAAGCAAAAAGCAGAAAGTATAACGTTTACGCCTGCAATTTTTCAAATCGTCCCTCGGTGAACTGTAGGCAGTAAGCTGACAGCTACTCCACTACTTCCCCCTTAATCGACAACTGAGCCACACTTTCCTCTGCATTGGCGGTAACGGTGACAGTCTTTGTAAACACACCAACCCTTGCAGCATTATAAGTGGTTTTGACATAGCCTTCGGCACCAGGGGCAATAGGATCTTTGCTATAGTCCGTCACCGTGCAGCCGCATGATGCCTGCACAGATGAAATGACCAGGGGCGCATCTCCAGAATTTGTAAATCGAAACTCATGTGAAACCGGGACGTTGACTTTGATCTTTCCGAAATTATGTGTGGTCATTGTCCACGCAAATGCAGGAGGTTCAATTGGCGGAGAAAGAAAACTGACAACACCAACGTGTTTTGAAAACAACGGTAGACTAATAAGGGTTACTACGAGAATCAAACCAATCTTTTTCATAGCGTTTTGAATTTTAGGTGAACATTATTTTAAATCACTACAGGACGAGGAACGGTAACTTGTACTAGTTCTGTTTATCATCCCCGATAGCTAAACAAAAGTGATCATTCAGGCACAGTGTTAATGTTAATGATTTTCTAATTTTTGTTAACTGCATGTTAAACACTGTCTTACTACAGTGTCCAAGGTCCACGGTCGACCGTCCACGGTGGAGCTGTTAGCTGTAGGCTGTTAGCTGTCAGCCGTCAACTATTGTTAACGACTTGTTAAAATTTCACACTTTTTCTGGATTGTTGTAATTTTAATATGTGAAAAACTCGACTATACGTTTCGTCGTGATTCTGGCAGCTCTTAGCATTGTCGGGATCACAATAACGCAAATCTACTGGGTTAAACGAGCGTTTGACTTAAAGGAAGCGGAGTTTGAGAGAACAGTCAATACTGCACTGTATAATGTAGCAAATCAGATATTCGATATAAATAAGACCCCATCACCTGCTAACAATCCTGTAAAGCAATTATCCACAAACTATTTTGTTGTGATGGTGAACAGTGAGATTGATGCGAGTCTCCTTGAGTACTTATTGCGTAATGAGTTCGAAAAGCGGGGTATAATTGCCGATTTTGAATATGGTGTATACGATTGCTCAAGCGAGCGTATGGTTTACGGTAATTATGTGCCTCTTAAGACATCCAAGGAAAAGATTACAGCAAAAATTCTACCGAAATGGGGCAACCAGGGATACTACTTTGGCGTACAATTTCCTAATCGTGCAGCACACATAATTAATCAGATGGGAATATGGTCATTCTCATCAATCGTATTGCTGACCGTTATTACATTTTTTGCCTACACCTTGTTTGTAATTCTCAAACAAAAGAGACTATCTGAAGTTCAGAAGGATTTTATCAATAATATGACGCACGAGTTTAAAACGCCGATTGCTACTATAGCCGTTTCGGCGGAGGTATTAAAGGATGCTAACATTGTTCATCAGCCCGAGCGTTTGAAAAATTATGCAGAGATCATTGAAAAGGAAAATATTCGTTTAAAGCAACAAGTGGAACGTGTATTACAAATGGCAAGGCTGGACAAGGAGGATATCGGTCTTAAGAAGGAGAGGCTGGATATTCACCAACTTATTCAGGACTCTATTCGGCACAATGCAATGGCTCTAAAGGAACGAAAGGGGATCGTCGCCAGCGAGCTAAATGCCCGGCGCTTCATGCTTGACGTCGACCGATTCCATTTTACGAGCGTTTTTAATAACATGATTGACAATGCAATCAAATACTGTAAAGACATTCCTTTTGTCACAATAAAAACCTTTGATCGCCCGGGAGGATGTATGATTGAAGTAACCGACAACGGTATAGGTATTAGCCAGGAACATCAGAGACGAGTATTCCAAAAGTTCTATCGAGTGCCCACGGGGAACGTACATGATGTAAAGGGGTTCGGCCTGGGACTGAGTTATTCAAAAACTGTTATTGAGGCGCACGGCGGACAAATATCATTGGAAAGTGAACTAGGACGAGGTTGTACCTTCCAAATTTTTATTCCAGGCTAAGCATAAACTTTTTATATGGGACTCGGCAATAAAAAAATTTTATTGGTTGAAGATGATCCAAGCCTGGGATTCGTCACCAAGGATGTCCTTACGTTAAGGGGTTACGATGTAACCCTTTGCAGAGACGGCGAAGACGGTGAAAGATCCTTTTTTTCGGGGGCATACGACCTTTGTATTTTGGACATTATGCTACCAAAAATGGATGGATTTTCATTGGCAAGAAGTATCAGAAAAAAAAATTCCTCCATACCTATATTATTTGTTTCTGCCATGTCTATGGAAGTAGACAAGCTAGAGGGGTTTGCCACAGGAGCTGATGATTACATAACAAAGCCTTTCAGCCTTGACGAATTACTTTGCAGGATTGAGGTATTCTTAAGACGAAGTCATTCCGTTGTACAAAGTGCTGAAACGATCGTTTTTCTTGGAAAGTACACATTTGACTTTTCCAACCTTACACTCCGAAACAACGCAAGTGAAAAAACGCTTACCCAAAAGGAGGCAGAAGTTTTGAAGCTTCTCTACCACAACCGAGAACGTGTACTGAAGCGGGAAGAAATTTTAAAACATGTTTGGGGTGACGATGACTATTTCATGGGAAGAAGTATGGATGTATTTATTTCCAAGCTACGAAAATATTTAAAGGAGGATCCTTCAGTGCAAATTGTAAACTATCACGGCGTGGGATTTAAGTTGGAGTCTTAAGAGGAGTCCACGGTCGACGGTCCACGGACCACAGTAAGGCGTACACATTTTTTCAGACGAATTTGGTAAAAGTCAACAGTTGCTAGACCCCTGTCCTCAGTGCTGATTGACCGTGGACTGTGGACCATTGTCTGTGGACTAATCTCACTTTCCCCTCCTCAGGAAGCTGTTTTTCTTGCTGTAAACAAAGTAAATCGCTATTCCAATCGCCATCCAGACCAGCAATCGCACCCACGTATCACCAGGTAAAAAGGCCATCATCCCAAAACAAATTATGATGCCTAATATCGGTACCAATGGGACAAGTGGCGTTTTGAAGGCCCGGGGCGCCTCTGGCATTTTAACACGCATGACCCATACGCCGGCACAAACCAATACGAATGCGAGCAGCGTTCCAATACTTACCATCTCTCCCACTACACGCGCGGGAACAAAGCCGGCAAATAAACTCACAAAGACCATGAACAACAGGTTAGATTTGTAAGGAGTCTTAAATTTCTTATGAACCGCCGAAAAGAAGGCAGGGAGTAATCCGTCATTTGACATCGAGAAAAACACCCTCGACTGCCCCATGAGCATAACCAGGATTACAGATGTGTACCCTGCCAATATAGCCAGAATGATGGCTTGTTGTAGGAATATGTAAGGCGTGTGGCTAATGGCGACCGCCACGGGTGCAATACCATCTTGTCCCGCGAATTCTTTATAATTAGCGAGCCCGGTCATGACATGGGCAAACAAAACGTAGAGAATAGTGCAAATAACGAGCGAACCTAATATTCCAATAGGCATATCGCGTCTGGGATTCTTGGATTCCTGTGCTGCTGTCGACACGGCGTCAAAACCTATATAAGCGAAAAAAACAATTCCGGCGGCGCGAATTATTCCGCTGAACCCAAATTCTCCAAACGTTCCGGTGTTTTGTGGAACATAGGGAACATAGTTGTCAGGGTTTATGTAACCCCAACCCAGGAATATAAATACAAGCACAACAGATACCTTCAGCATCACAATGATTGCGTTGACAAAAGCAGATTCCTGAATGCCTTTAATAAGAATAAGTGATATGATGATAACAATGATGATCGCTGGAAGATTAACCATTCCTGTCACAGTTGTCCCATCGGCCAACGTTGCTGTATCATATGAAGTCATCGCGAGATAAGGTGGTATATAGATGTCATAGTGCTCTAGGAATTTTGCAAGGTATCGAGACCAGCTGATGGCGACAGTAGCGGCGCCCAACGCATATTCAAGCACTAAATCCCATCCAATAATCCACGCAATGAATTCACCCAGTGTGGCGTAGGAATATGTATATGCGCTACCCGCTACTGGTATCATTGACGCGAATTCAGCATAACAAAGGCCCGCAAATGCGCACCCTAACGCGGCGACGACGAAAGAAATGGTGATGGCAGGTCCTGCATTAGCAGCTGCAGCTACACCCGTGATAGAAAATAGTCCAGCTCCAATTATGGCGCCGATACCCAAAGCCACGAGGTTAGTCGCATTCAATGATCGTCTGAGACTCTTTTCAGTATCTTCGGCTTGAGCTAGTAATTGCTTCAAGGGCTTTTTAATGAACAAACTCATACTACTTCCTTAAGGTGAACTGTATTAGTAAACTATAACTGCTTCATCCACTTGCTTTCTATTCGTGGAATTTCTTATCACGATGTTCCTTATTAAATTCGATCCAGTACTCTCTCAGGGTTGCCTTCATGTCTTTATGCAACAAGAGTATACCTACCAGATTGGGAATTGTCATTAGCGCTATTGTAATTCCAGATAGGGTCCAGATGATCGTCGTATCAGTAAAGGACGCCAGGAAAAAAGCAATGACGTACACAATGTGATAATACATTACGCCCTTCGCTCCAAACAGGTAGGTTATGGCACGGTCGCCGTAATAAGACCAAGAGATCGCTGTAGAAAACGCAAACAGCAATAGCCCTATGGTAACGATATATTTTCCATACTCCCCAAAAGGACTACGTTTAAAAGCTTCATTTGTTAATGGCGCACTGTGCAGCAAGGATTTTCCGCTGATGGTCACAGGGTTTCCCTCTCTTTCGATCTTTCCATTCATAACTTTCAATTTGCCAGTAAACTTACCGTTGGGCTCGCTCACCAGTACTTCTTCGGCAACTGAACGTGCATGAAGTATCGTAAGGTCATTTGTAATTTCTCCCACGCTGATGTCTAATTCGCCTGAAAAGTACCCGATGGTTTCTTTGCCTTTCATAAAATTGGACAGCTTCTCCTTATCACGTGCATTTGTCTCATCATATTTGGCATCGAGCACGAAGAGGTCCGTGTTTTGAAAATCATTTTGAAATTTGGTTGTCCAAGCGCCAGACGAAAGGACTGCAAGACCCGTCAGTAAACAAATTATGATAGTATCGATAAAAGGTTCAAGGATTGCCACCATCCCTTCTGATACAGGTTCATGGGCCTTGGCGGCGGCGTGGGCTATTGGCGCCGAACCCTGTCCCGCTTCATTTGAAAACAGTCCACGGTTCACGCCACGGTTAAATGCAAATGAAACACTGGCACCCAGAAATCCCCCTGTAGCCGCCGAACCTGTAAACAAGTCTCCACCAACAGAGGCGAGCGCGGGGATCAGATTTTCAATGTTATAAACAATTACGGAGATAGCACCGATGAAGTAAAAAATGGCCATAAAAGGAACGAGCATCTCGGAGACCTGTGCGATTCGTTTAATACCTCCGATAATGATAAAGCCTAGAATCACAGTGAGAATCCCGCCGGTGATGATCTGATCAAGTCCGAAGGACGAATACATGGCATTTGCTATACTATTTACTTGCGGTAGACTCCCCGTGCCGAACGATGACAAGACAGTGGCAATGGCAAACAGTACAGCGAGCCATCTCAAGTTGAGGGCATTTTTCATGTAATACATTGGTCCTCCGGCAATGTGTCCCTTCGCATCTTTCTCGCGGTATTTATGAGAAAGTGTAACTTCCACAAATTTTGTAGTCATCCCGAGGAAGGCAGTCATTAGCATCCAGAAAAGTGCAGCCGGCCCACCCAAATGGATTGCAAGTGCAACACCAGCGATATTTCCTGTTCCAACAGTACCCGATAATGCGGTTGAGAGTGCCTGAAAATGTGAAGTATCTCCAATATCGGTGGACTTATCATACTTGCCTCGCACTATTCTAATCGCGTGGCGAAAGAAACGTACCTGAGGGAACTTTAAATAGAAAGTGAAAAATATACCAGTACCCAATAAAAAATATACAAACCAATTTGCGCTGCCGATATAACTGTCGATGGTTACGAGAATATCATTTAATTGCTGCATGTCACAATAGGCTTTCGTTTATTCGAGTAATAATAGCGAATTGAAATAAAACGGCTTTTATAAGTTGGCATAAACTTACAGGAATATTTAACCGCGAAGGCGCTATGACGTCCAAAAAATTGAAAGATTTGGAGAATTGAAATTTGGAAGATTAGCGCTTTGAGGACGACTTGCCGCGAACACTATCTACAATCGTAAATCTACAATCGTAAATCTGCAATCGTAAATTCCTTGCGTCTGGGAGTCTTTGTAGTGAAAAATCACATTCCTGTAATCACAGCTCTTTTGGTCCAGGTGTTTCATTCTCTGCGGGGAGTGGCGCAACGGTATCGACTGACGGATCATCGTGATGAATTCTTTCCGAAAAAAACTTTCTCTGAAATATGAGAATAATGACTACGCCCACGAATATAGACGAGTCAGCAATATTAAATACTGGGCTAAAGAATAAGAAATATTCTCCTCCAAAGAATGGCACCCAGGAAGGCCAGGTATGATCAAATAGGGGAAAAAAAAGCATATCAATAACTTGACCGTGAAACCAGGGCGTTGGGGAGTTTGGAGGATGATTGTTTAAGATAACGCCATAAAAAGTACTGTCGATGACGTTGCCAACGGCGCCTCCGAGTATGAGCGCCATACACACCAAGAAACCGTAATGAGCATTCTTATTTGCCATTTTTACGAGGTAGTAAGCAATGCCTATCATCGCTGCTATTCGAAAAACGGTGAGTGCCAGTTTTCCGAACTCATTGTTCCACCTAATACCAAACGCCATTCCGGGATTAAGAAGGTAGTGTAGCTTAAACCCATATTGCTCATTTCCCAAGACAGTGATCTCCTGATGCAAATACATGTAGTGATGGACCAGCAACTTCGACGTTTGATCGACAATGATCACCAGCAACGCCAGCAGAAAATATTTGTAGGCTTTCATTCTTGGTTCATCCGTTGTTTATTTCTCTCCCTAATCAAAACGGATATCATTTCTTTACCGTAATCCTAATCTTCAAAACAAACTCATCCACATCTACTTCGGTAGCATCAGCAAGGGTTTCTTTTAATTCTAGGGTAAGGGCTTGTGTTTCGTTGCTAATATAATCTTTGAATTCTGTCAACGCAGCAGTTATCGCTTCGCCATCTTTTTCCACCTCAATGTTAATCTTGTCAAGTACCTCCAAACCCTGCTCCTTCCTTAAGTTTTGAACACGGTTGACAAAATCGCGAGCAATGCCTTCTTTTTTCAATTCTTCGGTAACTCTAACATCTAATGCAACGGTGAGGCCACCTTCAGCAGCTACAGCCCAGCCAGGAATATCTTCGGAAGAAATCAGGACATCTTCCAAAACCAACTCAAATCCTCCTTTCCGCAGCACACCTTGTTTTTCCAACACCTGTATCTCGTCTTTGTTTAACGAATTGATGACGGCCGACACTTCCTTCATTCTAGGCCCATATTGTTTGCCCAACTTGGGGAAGTTGGGCTTCACTTTTTTCACCAAGACCCCAGAAGTATCATCAATATATTGAATGGTCTTAACATTAACCTCTGCCATGATAATATCTTCGACGGTTTTTATTCGGTCGGCAAAGGACCTATCCAGAACAGGCAATAAGACTTTCTGGAGCGGCGTTCGAACCTTGATCTTGCTATTCTTTCTAATCGAGTGAACCAATGAACAAATACGCTGAGCATAATCCATGGATACCTCCAGTTCATTGTCAATGAGTCCCGGTTCCGCCTTCGTTAAATCAGTCAGGTGAATGGATTCGTGGCGCAATGGAGTTTTCTTATCAATTGCTTTTTGGCGAATGTTATCAGTCAGGTTCTTGTAGAGCCACTCCGCATAGAATGGAGCGATGGCCGACATAAGTTGAGCCGTAACCATAAGGCACTCATAAAGTGTCTCATAGGCGGCCTTCTTATCCGATGAATACTCACCTTTCCAGAAGCGCTTCCGATTTAACCGCACATACCAGTTCGACAAGTGATCGTTCACAAACTCCTGCAGAGCACGTGCTGCGCGCGTGGGCTCGTACTCTTCGTAAGCTTTAGTGACATCCACGATCAGGGATTGAAGCTTGGAAATGATCCATTTGTCAAGCAGGCTAAGATCCTGATGTGGTACGTTGTTCATCTCGTCCTTCTCAAAGGCATCGATGTTTGCGTAAAGCGCGAAAAAAGAATAGGTATTTTGTAACGTGCCGAAGAATCTGCGCTGTACTTCTACAATCCCATCGAAGTCAAATTTTAGATTATCCCATGGCGGAGCGTTTTCAATCATATACCATCGAACCAAATCGGCTCCGTACTTTGCCAAAGTATCAAACGGATTTACTACGTTGCCCACCCGCTTCGACATTTTGTTGCCATTCTTATCGAGCACAAGCCCGTTTGAAATGACATTCTTAAATGCAATGCCAGGATTGCCATTGCGAGCGTTAACGGCTTTTACTTCGTCGCTGCATTCGCTAATCATTACCGCTATGGCATGCAAGGTGAAAAACCAGCCTCGTGTTTGGTCCACGCCTTCGGCGATGAAATCGGCGGGGAAATTTTTTTCAAAGACCTCTTTATTTTCAAAAGGGTAATGCCATTGCGCATACGGCATGGCGCCTGAATCAAACCAAACGTCGATGAGGTCGGGTTCGCGATACATGGGCTTACCGGTGCCGCTTACTAGAACAACGTCATCAACGTATGGCCTATGCAGGTCAAAATCATTTGACAGCGTGGCCTTCATCAAGCCTGCGCTGACAGACTTTTCAACCTCTTCATGCAATTCTTCAATTGAACCAATACACAATTCCTCACGGCCATCCTTTGTCCTCCAGATCGGCAATGGAGTCCCCCAGTAGCGCGACCGTGATAGATTCCAGTCTACGAGGTTTTCCAGCCAATTTCCAAAACGCCCCGAGCCGGTCGATTCAGGTTTCCAATTAATGGACTTATTAAGCTCTGCCATCCTGTCTTTCAACGCTGTGGTCCTGATAAACCATGAGTCGAGTGGATAGTATAGCACAGGTTTGTCAGTTCTCCAGCAATGCGGGTAGGTATGCTCATACTTCTCAACCCTGAAAGCCTTATTTTCTTCCTTCAGAATAATAGAAATAATAACGTCCGTTGTCTTATAGTCAGTGTGATTTTCATCTTCGTTCGTGTAGTTCTTCACATAGAAGTCATCCACGTCAAGCGGCTTATGCGTCTTGATGCCGTACTTAAATACACCTTCTTTAAGCTTGGCACCGATCGCCTGAATAAATTTTCCCTTGCGATCAACCGTAGGAATTTCATTGCCTGCGTCATCGTGCACCGTAAGAGGTGGGATACCATACTGTTTAGCGATCCGGAAATCGTCGGCTCCGAAGGTCGGCGATGAATGAACGACGCCAGTTCCATCTTCTGTAGTAACAAAATCACCGGATACCACCTGAAAGGCGCGCTCCTCATCATATAGTGGTTGAACATAGGGCATCAGTTGCTCATACCGGAGCCCAACCAACTCCTTACCCGCGAATTCCCGCACAATTTCAAAAGGTATTGCTCGATCTCCAGGTTTATAATCTTGTAATTTTAATTCCTGGTTTTTCTCCGGAAAATATCGACCCAGCAGATCTTTGGCGAGCACTACGGACACGCGTGCATATGTATATTGATTGAAGGTGTCAACCTGGACGTATTTTATTTTTTCGCCAACCACCAAAGCGGTGTTTGAGGGAAGCGTCCACGGAGTTGTTGTCCAGGCCAAAACAAAAACATCGCCGGAATTACCATGAAATAAGAAGTCTGACTTTGGGTCGCGCTTAATTCTAAACTGTGCAACAATGGACGTATCCTTTACATCCTTGTAACATCCCGGTAAGTTCAACTCATGAGAACTTAGCCCGGTGCCCGCTGCGGGCGAATAGGGCTGTATAGAGTATCCTTTATAGAGCAGGTCCTCGCGGTAAAGTTGTTTTAGAATCCACCAAAGAGATTCTATATATTCTTTAGTATAAGTGATATACGGATTCTCTAAATCGACCCAAAAACCCATTTTTATGGTCAAATCATCCCATTGATCCTTGTACATCATGACCGTTTCACGGCACTTCCTGTTATACTCCTCAATCGAGATCTTCTTACCGATATCGTCTTTCGTAATACCCAGCTGCTTTTCAACCTGCAACTCTACAGGCAGTCCGTGCGTGTCCCATCCACCTTTTCGCTTTACCTGATATCCTTGAAGCGTCTTGAAACGGCAGAAAATATCCTTTACAGTCCTGCCCATTACATGGTGTATACCCGGCGTTCCATTCGCAGAGGGGGGACCCTCATAGAACGTGAAGGATGGGGCACCCTCACGATTGGCGACTGATAGCTTGAAAATTTCCTTTTTTCGCCAGAATTCCAGGATTTCCGTAGCTATCTGGGCGAAATTCAATGATTTATATTCTTGGTACTTAGTTGCCATTGCTAGTGAACGATGAATTACACCTTCAACACATTTCCGAACGTTTTTAGCCCGCAAAGATATTTGTTTTTGGATAAAGTCAACAGACTACTGCTTGCGGTCGGAAGGGTTGAAAAAGTCCATAGTCGATAGTCAATGGTCCATAGTGACTTATTAGAACTTCACAGTGAACCAATTTTCGTTGCAAATCCATTCAGGACAAGGTAGCACCCTACCCTTATGGACTATGGACCATGGACCATCGACTACCCTGCTATTCGGCGGACGGATGCCTATTGTGGATCTTTATTCTGCTCAGATCTATTTCTTCGTCCTCGCTCTCTCCATAGAAGCTAGAATCAAAATCATCGATCAGAAGATCACCTTTTCTACCCTTAGGTTTGTCGAACGTCATGATGAGGGCCGGAAGCAAAATGAGATTTGTAAACATGGAAATCACCAGGGTGATAGAAGTAAGGACGCCGAGTGCAATCGTTCCTCCAAAGGAAGAAAAAGCGAAAATGATAAAACCCGCGAAAAGAACAATGGAAGTATACATTATGCTTTTACCTGTTTCTAGGATGCTGTCGCTGACCGCTCTCGGAATGTAGAAATTGTTGCTCAGGATCTCCTGTCGGTATTTTGCCAGAAAACGTATTGAGTTGTCCACAGAAATTCCAAATGTGATGCTAAAAATTAATGCTGTGCTGGGCTTCAGCGGGATGTTAAAATAGCCCATCAAACCAGCTGTAATCATCAGCGCAAGTAGGTTTGGTAAAAGTGAAATAATGATCATCCTAACGTTTGCGAAAAGAATAGCCATAGACAGCGTAATAAGTAAGAAGGCCAGAAGCAGACTTTCGCGGAGATTTTCAATGAGAAATTTATTGCCTTTAATAAAGATTTTGGTCGTTCCAGTAATAGATGTTGAAACCGAATCGGTCTTCGTGGACACAAAAATCTCTTTCATTCTGGGTTCAATTACCTGAACGAGGGAATCCAGTCGGCGGGAGCCAATATCGGCAATGCGGGTACTGATCCGCATTTTACTAAATGTTGAGTCTATGAAAGAATTTGACAGCCCACTGCTGTCTGTCTCCCCTTTCATATATCGGAGAATGAATGCACCTTCCTGCCGGGTTGGCAGCTGATAACGAGCGGGGTTGTTATTGTAAAAAGCTTGTTTGGTTGTTTTAATAAAACTGACAGCAGAGAGTGGCGGCGCCATTACATCAATAGAATCCAAAAAATTTTCAAACGACTCAATCATCTGCAGGTTCTTAACATCCAGTATCGGCCTTCGTCTTTTTGAATGAAATTCGATTACAAATTCAAGAGGCATGATACCATTGAAGTTCTCCTCCACGAATGTCAAATCTCTTTTTATTTCACTCTCCGCAGGAATATCATCAACCATAAAAGACAAGGAGCGAAGTTGCAAGATCCCAAGAACAGAAATGACAGCTAGCACAATCGAGCCTATATAAATGAGAGGCCGGCGCCGGTGCACGAACAAATCCACCATATTAAGAAACCCCTTCATGATCGGGAAATTCAAATGCTTCAAGTGTTTTTCGGTTGGAATGGGCAGCCAGGAGAATATACCTGGGATCATGATCAAGCTCACAAAGAAAAGAGCCATAATATTTAGGCCTGCGACTATGCCGAATTCCCGTAAAATAATTACATCGGTTGATAACAAGGTGAGAAAGCCTATGGCTACCGTTAGATTAGTGAGGAACGTAGCCAATCCCATTTTTCGAACCACCATACGAATCGCATCGAGCTTATTCTTTGTCTTTGAGAATTCAAGGTGATATTTGTTGAGCAGGTAAATGGCATTCGTAATTCCTAACGTCACGATTACCGGCGGAATTAAAGCGCTTAGGAGCGTGATTTTATACCCAAAGAGGACAAGCGTTCCCATCGTCCAAATAACCACTATACCAATAATGATCATAGAAAACAGCACCGCTTTAAAGGACCTGAAAAAAGCGAACATGATCAGACCTGTTACCAGTATTGATGCGTATAAAAAAATTTGCATTTCCTGGCGGATAGCATTGGCAACCATAGTTCTTATAAATGGCAGCCCTGCATAATGTACACGGATATTCGTATTCTGCTCAAATCTTTTTCCTGCCGCCTGTATAGCACTTGCAACGGCTTCGCGTTTGGACGAGTTCATTACATCCTTAGGCACGAACACGACCATCAGCGCAGCACCATTCGTTGGATTAAGCAGTTGATTAGCGTATATCCTTTGGTTAGACGCGACAGTCAGCAAACTATCCAATTCCGATTGGGATCTGAGCGTATCGGGAAAAATTCTCTGTGAATAAAATTTGCCCTTCGCCGTATCTTTGAGAAAGATCGGTAATGCAGGCAATGCAAGTGCTTGCTTCACACCCTGAATCTTCTTTATCTCGCGCGTCAGCTCCTGGTAGAATTTAAACTTTTCGAGCTGATAAAGCGTACTATCCTTGACACCAATGGCAATAACATTGCCATCCTCCCCAAATTGTGCTCTGAACTTCATCAGTTCAATCATTTCTGGATCATCAAGGGGGACTGTCTGACCCGAATCATAACTCATCTCTACCCGGGATGCATAGTATCCCATATAGACTGTAACCAACGCGATGAAAATAATCAGCCAGAGCCTGTGCTTAATTACAAAATCAGCAATACTGTTCCACATGATCAGTCAGACGAACTAAATAAGGTGCCAAAGCTAATGAATTTGCGCTTTAATCATTGTTGATTTGTGATTGGGCGGGCGCCAGCAAACCTCGGATTATGCCTGGTATTTGAAATAGACGTGGAATGTTGTCCCTTTGTCGGGTTCGCTCTCCACCTCAATCCTACCTCCAAGCGCAATAATTTGAGTTTTCACAAGGTATAGTCCAAGCCCTTTGCCCTCCATATGAGTGTGGAATCTTTTATAGAGCGTAAACATTTTTTGCCCGTACTTGTCGAGATTAATACCCAGACCGTTATCAGATATTGTGAGGCACACAAAGTCCTCCACATGGGTTGTTCTGAGGGTTATTACCGGCACTCGTGACGGATCCCTATATTTAACAGCATTGCTCAGGAGGTTATAGAGAATGCTTTCCACATAGGGTGCCACCGCATAGACCCTGTCAGCGGCCGAGAAATCCTTTCCAAGTATTGCTTTCGTTTCGTCTAGCTCTTTCTCAAGCATTTTTATAACCCGCGTAAAAGCGGGGGTGAGCTCAACATTTACAAAATTGCTAGTATGCTTTTGAATGTTCAGAATGAGATTTAAATCCCTGATCACGTGGTCAAGGTCTAGCGTTGAGGTAACAAGTTTCTTGAGTGCAAGCTCCTTATCAGAGTCCGTTTTACTCAAGTCAACGACATTTGCCAATCCCAAAATTCTGGCAAGTGGTGCTCTCAAGTTATGCGCAGCAATAAATGCAAATTGTTCCAATTGATTGTTGTGCAGCACGAGCTCTCTGTTAGTGCTTTGGAGTTCCTGCGTCCTTTTTTCAATTTCCATTTCAAGCTCTTCGTTCTTCCGCTGAATCTCCCGGTTCTGATCTTCAATGATTTTCTGCGCTTCGAACAGCTGTTTATTTTGAAATGAAAGAGCATCATGTTGAGCTGCGAGCTCCTCGCTCTGCGAAACCATTTCTTCGTTTTGCGCGGCCATTTCTTGTGTCCTGATCGCCACGCGATTTTCCAACTCGCTATTTTGTTCCGTAAGAATTCTGTTTCTCTCTTCTTCAGCTTTTCTAAGTAGGTCCGAAAGACTAAATGTCTTTCCGGTATAATAGGCTGTGTAGAGCAGGGTCGGAAAACAAATTAAGAATAGTGCGATTTGAAGCATTTGATTTCTAGCAAGTGCAGATTCATAACTGTGTTGCGCATGTCTGTCGACCCCCTCTGTGAAGGCAAGGATTTTTTCTTCAGACTCAAGGTAATGTCCCCAAAGTCCTGCACCCCGGTCCACGCTGAATAGCTTTATAAAATCCTCGGTCCTATTTTCTATGAGAAGCTGCCGCAAGTAAAAGCAATATTCCGTGTAGGCTTTGACAGAATCTCTCAAAGTATAAAAATCATCCAGGTCGTAATTTAATTTTTTTAATGGCATTTCGACGTTGCTGAAAATGCTGTCGCTCCACTGCTTTGCATTGTCCATGGGCGCTGAAAATCGGGCCTCCATGACAATAGCAAATCCCCTCAATCCAATATCAAGTGGGTGAATGATGATCCTGCCAATCTGATCGTGATATCGTTTGATTAATTCTGTCTGTCCCTGGAGATCTCTATTGTTTCTGATAATTTTGTTGTTATGCCTTGTTAACAATATATCAGTTAGAAGAAGGGCGCCAATCAGAATTACAACAAAATAGATAATGTTTTTTCGAAACATAACTGTTAACCACAAAATCTCAGCCTCCTAAGAAAAACGAAAGTACCAAGATAAGTCAATATTGGTAATTTCTTTTTAAAGACTCATGCCCTTGATCTTTCGATATAAGGAAATAGCATGCCGGTCCGTCATTCCAGATATATAATCGATGGTATTTCGTAGCATCAGGTAGTAATTCTTTGGATCGGCTTTTATCGCATATATCATTCCTTCTGGTAAAAGTTTTTGAAGATTTGAGTATTTGCGCGATGGCTTCTGTTCCATAGCTAAGGTGCACGCCTTGGTAAACTCTTCCAATAGTCCAGGCAAAACTTCGTGACCAGCAGCTTCGATCTCTACCACACTCCTCGCGCAATAAATTTTATCGATCGAAATCTTTATTATTTGTTTAAGGCCTTCTTTTGAAGGACACATATCACAAAGAGCTTTGTCAAAATGCCCGTTTAAAATTTCGTTTTCGTGATCGAGAAAGAGCGTTGTGCACTCATCCATTAAGTCAGCAATGGCCAAAGCACGAAGGTATCCAATTTTTTCTGGCTGACTCCTGATACCCTCCAATTTCCCAAGTTTGGATTTACTTTTAGTTATGACAGCTTCAAATAGGAGCTTTGCCTCGGAGAAACTTACCAGACCTAAGCTACAACCGTCTTCAAGGTCGATGATGCTATAGCAGATATCGTCGGCCGCTTCTACCAAATAAGCCAATGGATGACGACACCAGACTCCATCTCCCCACCCAATCAGATCCAGTTCAGCGGCGACTTCGGCGAATATCTGAGCCTCAGTTTGAAAGAACCCATATTTTTTCTGGCTTCGCTTTTTCTTATCGCGCGCTGGAAAAAACGAAGGGCATGGATACTTCGTGAAGGCACCCAAAGTGGCAAAGGTAAGTTTGAGACCGAACTGATTCTTATTTAAGATTCGAAATCCTTGTGCATTGCCTTCAAATTTTGTGAGGTCAGCCCAGCATTCCGCGTCTACATTATCCTTAAAAGCGCAACCGCCTTGATGGTGTACAAAGAAGTCAGAGATCGCATCTTCACCGGCATGCCCAAAGGGAGGATTGCCCAAATCATGTGCTAGTGATGCTGCGGCTACGATAGCCCCGAAGTCAAATAAGGAAAAATGATTTTGAAGCTCCGGATGCCGCTGCAATACTACTTCCCCAACCCGTTTCCCTAAAGAACGTCCCACACTTGAGACCTCCAGGCTGTGCGTAAGTCGAGTGTGCACAAAATCATGCTCCGGTAATGGGTGAACCTGAGTCTTATCTTGCAACCTCCGAAAAGGGTGAGAGAAAATAATACGGTCGTAGTCTTGTTCGAACGCACTGCGGTACTGCTCAGACGGCAATGGTTTTTGCCCGGTTCGCTGCGACGAAAGAAGAGTTTTCCAGTTCAATTCTTGATGGTTTAAAGCGGCTTTGGTAATGGCAGGAGACTCGGATCTTGGTTCAAGAGTTTACTCAATATTGAATAAAGTTCCGGCATTGTGGTCTTAAATTCGACGGGGCGCTCAAAAAAATTTTCCACCGCCACAGAGAAAAATTCATGTTCATTTGCGCAAGCGTACGGCCGGAAAAAGGTATCACTCCAGTTAGTGACCTGGCAAAGACTCATTGCATGCTCATCAAATTCAGTAATTAATTCGGCATCGAAAAATTTATACTCTTCACTCCTGATCATGTTTTCCAATCGCAACGCATGAGCCATTTCGTGCAATCCGAGGTTGACGGCGTCGGTGGGATGGATGAATCCTTCAATGAAGCTTTGCCAGGAAATTACAATTATTCCAAACCTGGGGTTCACTTCGCCCTTATGAAACCGTTTTGTTATAGACGAGTAATAGTCATCCGGATATACCAATATCTTGTTGAAGTGTTGGAGATAATTATCTGTTAAGCCGAAAGTCAGCTGAACCGCTGTTGCTGCTATCAGCACTCTGGCTTCTATCGAAACTTCGTTGATGTTTCTGGGTATAAATCGTTTACCATACATGAAGTTACAGACTTTCTGCGCGAAACGATTCTTTTCTGAGTTATCCAGTTGGTTGTAGAATGGAAAATATTTTTGAAGAATAACTTGGTAAGCTTGCGGTATTGGTAACACTTTTGATCGCAACGGTGCGGTAGCCCTGCCTGCAAAAGCATAACCTTCTTTAATTTCCTGGTTAAATCTGTAAACAACAAGTACTCCTATACTAAACAGGATTAAATACACAATCATTGCTCAATCTTCCTCAATATATTATTGATGGAGCAGGCTGCGATCAGTTGAGGTTTAATTTCATTAATCTTGACTCTCTCCTGTCTCATTGTGTCTCTGTCGCGAATGGTCACCGTATTGTCAGATAACGTCTG
>JAICGJ010000107.1 GCA_025923195.1 Chryseolinea sp. | reverse complement strand
GAGGGGGGCGATGATTGTGTTATATCAATTCAGCCCGTGGATGTTAGATATTTGTAATATAATGTTGGATAAACAGGACGCGTAGTAAAACATTTATAACGATTATTGTCGACTCTACGAGCGTTAGGAGATATGGATCCATTTCGCTGGTTCCAAATAGCACACCAAATTGTAAGGTGTTTTGAAATGCCCCAAGTTTCTCCGCTGTTTAGCGGAGATGTTTTCTGTGATAAAGTGTAGTCTAGGACCTATTAAACATCGATCATTCATGGATTTCAAAGTCATTTTTCACTTTGTAGTCTTTTGGATCTGTGCTCCACCATTCAGGTTTTCGCCCAGCATAACCGCCTCATATCGAGGGATTATTCGATGAAGGATGGGCTATCAAATGATGCTACCCTATCCCATAATCTGAATAAAAAGAAAAGGTCGGATCTTCAACCAACATTGATCAGTGTTCTTAGATGGCAAGGCTCTGAAAGAATCATTACTCATCGTCACTGAAAGAGTGAGCCCTGACGAGTTAGGAGGAATGATTCCTTTTTGTAGTGTCCCAGGGAAGTAATTTACGTGAACAGATCTATCGAATATTCCTAATACTGAGTTCCTTTAATTATCAAACCTAAAAACTTAACTATCATGAAAACAAAACTAATCATGATTTCAAAGTTGTCTCAGGGAAACCTGTTGCCATCAAAAAATCAGTTGAACAAGAAGTTGGTTCCTGAATCTTTGCGGATTTACACCTCAATGCTTCTCATTGTAATTATCAGTTTAATTGCAGGGTGCAATAACGCTCTCGATGATGACATTGACCTAAGCGCTGAGTCAAAGATGACTCTTCAAGTGAAAAAGAGTAAGGCCGTGTCAGCGCCCGGGCCCGCCCAACTGCTGGCAACACTGCCGCAGGGGGCCTCGGGCAGCACTGTCGGCCCTGGAGGTGCACTGTATGTCACTGAGGGCGCCGCTGGCAGAATCTCACGCGTCGATCCAAAGACTGGCGATGTCACCACGTTCACCAGTGGATTGCCGCTCCAATTGCCGGCCATTGGTATCGGTGGTGTATGGGACGTCGCCTTCCTTGGCGGAACAGCTTACGCTATAGTCATGCTCGTCGGCCCTGATGTGGGCGGCAGCGATGTGGTCGGCATCTATCGTATAGACGGGCCAAATAGCTATACTATCATTGCCGACATTGGAGCCTTCTCAATCGCCAATCCGCCGACCAGCCCATTCTTCGTTCCAACGGGGGTCCAGTACTCTATTCAGACCTATCGTGGCGCATTCCTGGTAGCGGATGGCCATCACAACCGTGTGCTGCATGTCACACGTGACGGTGAGATAACTGAAATCCAGGCGTTTGGCAACATTGTTCCGACGGGGCTCGCGGTATCGGGCAACACCATATACATGGCCGAGCTCGGCCCTGTCCCTCACCTTCCAGAAGACGGCAAGGTAGTATCGTTTAGTCCGAATTCGCCCACAATTACAACCGTGGCCTCAGGCGCCCGAATGATAGTCGATGTGGAGTTCAACCGCGGCCGTACACTCTTCGCACTCTCGCAGGGCATCTGGGACGGAGTTGAAGAAGGTTCACCGGCATTGCCGAACACCGGCTCACTTGTGAAGGTCAATGACGACGGAACGTTCACCCAAATCACCGATGGGTTGGACCGGCCTACCTCGCTCGAGTTCATCAATAACACCGCCTACATCGTTTCGCTTACTGGTGAGATCTGGACTATTGAAGACGTCGGTGGTCCGCCATTCAACTGATTGATTATACCCACGAAAATCCCTCAGATATTGACGGCAGTATTCGTTCCTTCAGCTCTTTCAATAATTTCACGGAAGAGGCATCGAATCAGCCCTCACTTAGCGTTCAAAATAATTTTCCTAAAATTTTATTTCCAAAGTGTCGGATACCACAAAGGTATCCGGCACTTATTATCTACTCATGTACGAGGTTAATTCGAATGGCTATCCATTATGTCTTCGACGAGAAGTTTCTTAATAAAGTGTGAGCGGCTATTGAAGAACATATGGAAAATGAAAGTTTTTAAGAAACGCGCTTAGCCGGGACGTGGGATACAGCAACACGCATCTAGCGTAGCCAAGATAGCCTACAGCGTTGGCTTTAGCGGCCTGTCATATTTCAATAAATTTTTAACGAACAGTTTGGTGTAAGACCGGAAAGTTTGCGCATCGCATCAAGATTAGTCTGGATGTCTGTACTGATTGTTAGGCGGCCTTTTGTCAGAAAGTTGTGCCTTGGCCGGCTTTCCGGGCTTGCTAATTAAAAATGAGCAGTTAACCAGTTCGCAAAAGCTCGCGTATTACCTGTGCCGGAAAACGGCTGCCCAAACTCGTTCACATAATAATTTTAAAGTTCTACATTATCATTTTGTATTTTCAAGCACCATGAAAAGTATTATCATCATCATCTTCTTTCTTGCCTTTTCTATCACTGCATTTACCCAGCCGGTAGACTCAAGAACCCAGGAAATAGTCATCATCATGGTCAACGTTATTCCAATGGACAGCGAACGTGCCCTTGCAGACCAGACCGTGATTATCAGAGATAACAAGATTGTTGCCATTGGATCCAAGTTGAAATACAACAAGAAAGCTCACGTGGTCAATGCCAATGGCAAGTATCTCATGCCAGGTCTTGCAGAGATGCACGCTCACGTACCTCCGAACGATAACCTGGAATCCATGAAGGAGGTACTCCGTCTTTTTGCGATGAATGGCATCACTACGATACGCGGAATGCTTGGACATCCAAAGCATCTTGAACTTCGCGAAATGATCAACAAAGGGGAGGTGCTTGGACCGCGGCTCTTTACAACGGGACCATCATTCAACGGATCCAGTGTCAGAACAGCGGAAGACGCGCAAAGAATGGTTAGAGAACAGAAAGCCGCTGGTTACGATTTTCTGAAACTCCATCCCGGCCTTACCATGGAAACTTTTCCAGCCATAGTATCCACGGCAAGGGAAGTTGGTATCCCATTCGTAGGGCATGTTTCATTCAAAGTTGGTATTTGGCGAGCAATCGACGCCGGTTACTCTTCAATAGACCATCTCGATGGTTTTATTGAAGGTCTTGTTCCCGGGATAGAAAATATTCCCGAGCAGCAAGTCGGATTGTTCGCAATGTATGTTGCGGACAAAGCAGATGAAAGTCAGATACCCAAGCTGATGAAGGGTTTGAAAGATCAAAAGATATGGGTTGTGCCTACGCAGTCCCTTGCTGAAAGATGGTTCGCACCTTCGTTTACACCTGAAATATTTCTCAATGACCGCGCCACTCAATACATGAGCAAGGAAACCGTTGGTCAATGGGTTGAAAGCAAAAAAAATCTTATGGGTAATTCACAGTACGATCCGGCAAAAATTGAAAACTTCATCAAGCTTCGCCGTCGATTGATCAAGGCCTGCCAAGACAGCGGTGTAGGCCTACTGTTGGGATGTGATGCCCCGCAAGTTTTTAATGTACCGGGGTCTTCAACCCATTACGAATTGCAGTACTTAGTTGCAGCCGGATTGTCACCCTATGAGGCATTAAAGACAGGGACCGTGAATGTTGCTACATATTTAAATATAAAAGAAGCTGGTATCATCAAGGAAGGAGCCATTGCCGATCTCGTGTTGGTAAGCGGAAACCCTCTTGCCAACATCAACGAAACACAAAACATTGAAGGAGTTATGTTGAATGGAAAATGGCTAGCGAAGGAATATATCGACACCGAATTGAAAAAGTTAGAGAAGAAATAGGACGAAATTTCCAGGCGAACGATCGGGTTGTAGTTTCGTTTCCGCGTCAACATTCCCGCTAATTGGCTAACGAATACGAGAATACATTTTTATTCTCCTTCCAACAACCATCCAGCATACGCAATTCTCCAGCTATCATTTTTCTTCTCTAAAATTCTAGTCTCCCGGCTTCGGCCGGGCATATCCATTAAAGTATCACCCGTATCTTGACCATATTGATCGAAGGTAAGCCATGCTACATCTTTATAAATTCGCAGGTTAACATTTTCACGCCTCACCTTCGTCGCTGTCGGGTTAGCTTCAGGACTTGCTTGAAAGTTTTCTTTTGATCGTTCTGCTCTTTCATCCCAACCCTCTACGACAGTTACACCCCCACCTTTCCACCAGCCCATCGTTCTGATATAGGGTTCTTGTACCCAGTAAGACGCCCACTTATCATAATCCTTATTCCAAAACGCAGCTGATTCACCATCGATTACACTCATGATGGCGGCACTGTCCTTTTCAGTATCAATTTCAGAATAATTCGTTGACCCAGATGAGTCGGATTGTTTTTGGCATGAAGTAATAATCAACAGAAGAATAAGTGGGAGGGGTGATTTCATGGTTTTAGATTTTGTAGTACCGAAGCGAAGAACGAAAACTTTCAGAATTTTCCAAAATCGGTGCGGGCCGAGACGCTTTAATTCTTTTTCCCGATCTTTAAAAAGTTGGGAAAGAGGACAGGGAACTAAGGAGCAACAATTTGCTTTCGATCGCTGTCCATCTTTACCTTTAATATTCGGGGCACACAACGACCTTTCCTGAATGCCAACGTATACCAAAAAGTGTCCCGGCGTACTTGACGTAGTATTCCAGGATGGTATCTTAGCCGGCAAATCAATTATTACTCTCCTCACGATGAACAGCTTTTTTTCGCCGTCACCCATGTTATTGCACCAAGGCATCGCCGTGGTTAGGATCATTGTCGGTATGCTCCTGATTTATCATGGAAGCGAAATTTTTAATCCTGAACTAATGAACGGATATATCGAAGGTGGGATGGTCACCGGTCCTTATGCAAAGTTGATGGTTTATTTGGGCAAAGGATCCGAATTGACAAGCGGCTCACTACTTTTGCTTGGGTTGTTTACGCGCGTCAGTGCGCTCATGATGATCGGCACCTTTTCATACATTACCTTTTTCCTTGGGCAAGGGAGATTCTGGTATCAAGAACAGCACCCCTTTATGTTTGCACTTCTTGGACTGTTGTTTCTGTTCCTAGGACCGGGATCATGGAGCACGGATCGAATTATATTCAAAGAGAAAAAATTGTAAAGCAGTTTAATTGTAAAGCAGTTTAACAGAAGAGCTGTGATTGTAGGTTTGTTTATCCTATGTAAGTGGTGAGTGGTAAGTGGTAAGTGGTGATCGGTACTTGATCGGTTGTGCCAACTACAACATGAAAGCAGGTTAAGCAGTATCATGTGACCGTCGAGTAGGATAACTTTTCACTTTTCACTTGTAGTTTTTCACTCTTGGCTTTTCACTTTTAGTTTTTCACTTTTCACTAGATTTGTGTTCATCGAATGAATATACCGATTGAGATATTACTGATTACGAGTGGAATCGGAGCGTTGCAAAGTGCTTTTTTCGGAGTTTATCTTTTTACGTTAAAGAAAGGCCGGCAAATTACGACTCTGCTTCTTGGGTTTCTGCTCCTGGCATTCGCTATGCGCATGACAAAATCGGTGATTTATTATTTTGCTGTAAATCATGAAATCCCAGAACTTTTGCAAAACCTCGGATACGGAGCAAACCTTGCTATTCTGCCGCTCTTGTGGTTGTATTTAAATGCATTTTTCGTTAATAATTATCACTTCAAGTGGAAATGGGATGGCATACATTTGATTCCGCCGGTACTGGTGATCGTTCTAAGTCCTGTTATTACGCCGCACTTCTGGATGGCACAGCACGGTTATACCTATTCGCTGCTATTGATGGGTGCATATCTGCCATTTTGCTTCTATACAGTCAAGAAAAATTTCCACGAAGTCAACCACGCGCAACAGGTATGGGTCTTATGTCTTACAATTGGTGTAGCGATTGTATGGGCTGGGTACACAGCCAATTTCATTTTTCATCTCTTGCCCTATATAGCTGCACCGATCATGTTCACCTTTGTCATTTATTTCATGAGCTATCTCGCGCTACAGAATGCCAATGTGCTTACGCGCCCATCCAAGAATACCGAAGGCGCATATTCAGACGCTGAACTTGGACGCTGTTTTGAACGGCTGCAGCACGCTATGGAAGAACAACAACTTTATAAGGACTCTTCGCTGACGTTACCTAAGGCAGCAAAGGCATTGATGGTTTCATCGCACTTACTTTCGGCCGCCATCAATAAAAAGTCAGGGCAGAACTTCTCCGATTTTGTCAACAGCCGCAGGGTTAAAGAAGCAACCCGGCTGCTGGCTGCACGGGAATCCAGTCATCAGAAAATTGCAGCAATCGCGTTTGAAATTGGGTTCCATAGCCTTTCAGCCTTCAATGCTTCCTTTAAAAAAGTCACAGGAGTGACACCCTCTGAATTCAGAAAGCGGTATATCTAGTATTTTACTGAAGCGGGCGGCGGGCATATCCCAAGAATTCTTCCCCTCATTAACGAGGCCATATCTCTTTTCTCGTCACCTTCAAATCACCCAATAATTTTCGATCGATTATTACGAACGTAGGAGAAAAACTTTGCGTCTTTCCGCCTTGCAGTTAATAATTTTTCTTCCTGATTTATAAATCTGTCAGACTAAACTCCCAGTCGGGTAGACACGGATATTCGATTCGGCTTTTTTTGGATTGTGATTTCGGCAAAGTATTTAAACATTATTTCACTATGGCAAAGTATATCATTACCGTTAACAGGAAGGAGTATACAATTGATGTCGATCCTGATATTCCGCTCGTATGGGTCTTGCGCGATTATTTGGGACTAAAGGGCACAAAATTTGGCTGTGGAATCGCTTCCTGCGGCGCCTGCACCGTTCACTTCAATGGCAACCCAGCCCGATCGTGCCAGCTTCCAATATCTTCAATCCCACGAAACGCTAAAATCGTAACTATCGAGGGCATAAGTGGGGTCACGCTTCACCCGGTTCAGGAAGCCTGGATAGAAATTCAGGTGCCTCAATGCGGGTACTGTCAATCGGGCCAGATTATGTCGGCGGTTGCTCTCCTGAAAAAGAATCCCAATCCAACGGATGAACACATCAACGCAGCACTCAATGGTAACATTTGCCGGTGCGGCACCTATGACCGCATCAGAAAGGCCATCCACAAAGCTGCTCAAATAGAGAGTTCTAATTAAAAAAGTCTGTTCAATATGGTCAAAGACAAATTTATTCCCGGTCGTCGCAGCTTCATAAAGACGACTTGCCTCGTTGGGATGGGTCTCGCAATTGGCATTGATTCTTTAGCAAGGCCGTTTAACATTTTCCATAAAAATGCTGCCGGAGTAGACGTCGAACTCAGTCCATTTATTCTTATTGCGACCGACGGAACCGTTACGATCGTCAACCCCAGGCCTGACATGGGTCAGGGGACGTTGCAATCCATTCCTTCACTTATTGCTGAAGAACTTGAAGTTGAGCTCTCACAGGTAAAGATCATTCAAAGCGATGGTAAAAGTAAGTACGGCAGTCAGACATCGGGGGGAAGTACATCGGTTCGCCAGCTATGGACACCGCTGCGGAAAGCAGGAGCAGCTGTAAAAGAAATGTTGATTAAGGCGGCGGCCAATAGGTGGGGCGTTGCCGACGATAAGTGCTACGCCGAAAATGCCAGGATTTTTATGAAGGGTACCGACAAAAGTTTGGGGTATGGGCAATTGGCGGAGGATGCTTCTAAACTTGAAGTCCCGCTCAATCCTTCATTAAAAGACCCTAAGGACTTCAAGATCATAGGAAAGAATCTTAAGAAGCTGGATATCCCCGAAAGGGTGACGGGCAAAGCGGTGTACGGCTTGGATATCGATGTGCCGGGAATGGTTTACGCCTCCATTTTGCACAGCCCGATGATCTTTGGCAAAGTTGTGTCGTTCGATGCTGCTGCGGCCATGAAGATTTCCGGTGTTCAGAGCGTAATGAAATGCGAGCGCAAGATGATTCATCGCATGGCCGAAGGTGTAGCAGTCATAGCCTCAAGCTGGTGGGCAGCTGATAAAGGGCGTCGAGCATTAAACGTTAAATGGGATAATGGTGGTCTCGACAAAACGTTGCACACAGAGACTTACTTTAAGGCGTGTTATGACGCAGCAAGAAAATCCGGGATCAACTTCGAGGAGCATCATGACTTTCAAACCAAATTTAACGGAGCAAAATTGAAGCTAGAGGTTAACTACGAAACGCCATTTCTGTCGCACGTGCCAGTTGAGCCTGAGAATGCAACCGTAGTTGTGAATGACGACGGTTCCGTAGAGATCTGGGCGCCCGTCCAAGGGCCAGCTGAAACACTAAACGAAGTTGCCGATTACTTGAATGTTTCACCGGAGAAAATCAAAGTGAATGCTACGCTGTTGGGCGGCTCTTATGGAAGAAAAGCATATATCGACTACGTGAAGGAGGCATGCTTTATATCAAAAGCGGTCAAGAAACCGGTTAAAGTGATTTGGTCACGTGAGGATGACATCGGTCAGGGACCCTACCGTCCAGGTATGCTAAGCCATATGCAGGGTTTTGTCAAAGACGGAAGGATCACAGGATTTCACCATCATGCCATAGGCGAGTCCATTCTTGGACAGGTATTCAAGGGGCTGTCAGATGATGAGGCCGACGGTACGATATGTGAGGAGCTAAGCACCAGGAATAGCAAGTATCAATTCGCGGGCGCGGAGAAAATCAGTTGGACAAATGTGAAAACAGAAATCCCCATAATGTGGTGGCGCTCGGTGAATGCAGCAAATTTTGCCTGGGGTCAGGAATGTTTTATCGATGAACTTGCTCATTTGGCGGGTAAGGATCCCGTTGACGCACGAATGGATTTATTGAATGATGAACGATACAAAAAAGTATTGCAGGTGTTGGTGGAAAAATCACATTATCGAGAAAAATTAACCGCTGGAAGGGGAAAGGGGATTTCATTGTTCAGTTCCTTCGGAAGTATCTGCGGCTGCTGTATGACAGTCTCGAAGGTAAATACCGGAATCAAAATTGAGAAGGTTGTTGCCGTGATGGATTGCGGCCAGTTTGTGAGTCCTGATATGGTGAAAGCACAGACGGAGGGTAACATCGTGATGGGTATTTCCGCTGCCATTAAGGGTGGTATCATTTGGAAGAACGGAGTTTGTCAGCATAGCAACTTTAATAATTACCATGTACTACGGCTATCTGAAATGCCTGAGTTGGAAATCCACATTATTGAAAACGGCGAAGCACCGGGCGGCGTGGGTGAAGCAGGTCTGCCGCCGGTCGCTCCAGCTCTTGGCAATGCAATTTTTGCGGCTACAGGAGTCAGATTGCGGAACCTCCCGATTGACATTAATAATTTGAGTATGGTTGGGTAATTTACATAGACCTTAAAGAAAGCTAAGGTTTGAAGTTGTTTAAAGTTTGAGGTTGGGCGCCTGCGTTGAAGTGGCGCAGATTTGCTTAGCAGCCTCTCCTGGTAAGGGACACTGGGGGGGTTGGAAACTGTACTCAGGTTGAGAAAGTATGATTATTGTGTTAGTCCGTCAGAGTCCCTAAGCGGAAGAATGGCAAGACGGCTTTTTTATAATGGCAAGTGGTAGTTTTCACTTTTCACTTTTAGTTTTCACTTTTCACTTATTTATGTTATTTCTTTTTGCAGGTAATATTGATATAGGCTAATTTTTTTAATAATTTAACCTGCAAATAGAAAATTATCATGCTGTTCAGAAACAGTCTCGGGGAATTTGAAGAAATCGTTATGTTGACGATCGGAGTTCTCGCCGGCAACGCCTATGGTCTGGCCATTAAAATGGAGATAGAAAAAAGGCTCGGTCGTTCCGTCAGCATGGGTGCGCTGCATACTGGCCTCTACCGGCTTGAAGAAAAAGGTTATTTGCGTTCAAAACTGGGGGAACCTACGAAGGTAAGAGGAGGGAAACCCAAACGATTTTTTCAGGTTACTGCGAAAGGACAGCGAATATTGAAAGAAGCCATGGAAGGCCGCCAACAACTTTGGAAAGATATTCCAGACGGCGTCTTTAAATTATTTCCCTCAAAGCCATGAAGATGCCACCAAAATTTTTGCTCCGTCTCATGGAAACCCTTTGCCCAGACAACCGGCCGGACCTCAAGGGGGACTTCCTCGAGCTATATGAACACCGGGAAGAAACGTTGGGGCGCTCAAAGGCTAATCGCAAATTTCTGGTTGATTGTCTTACCGTCATTCCATTGAACTTCATTATTAAGGAAGAATTAAGATCATCTAACTCTATACCTATGCTCAGTACGAATCTAAAAATTGCACGGAGGAATTTGGTCAAGAACAAGATGTACACGGTGATTAATCTGCTGGGCCTTACGGTAGGGCTTACGGCTTGTATCCTTATCACATTATTTGTCAGGGATGAACTCAGCTTCGACAAACATTTTAAGGATGCTGAAAGGATATTCAGAATAGCCGCTAATTATAACCAAGGCGCTGAAGGTATTGTTGCATCAGCAGGCACATCTTATTTGATCCAGCCTTTGATTGAAGGGAATTCTGCTGGTGTTGAACACACGTGCAGAATAAATTTTCAATCAGATATAATTACTTTAGAAAACGATAAGCAATATCTCGAATCGGAGATCCTGTTTGCCGACTCTACCTTCTTCGATATTTTTTCTCTAAGGTTTCTACGCGGGGATCCGGCTACAGCACTTGATAAACCCGAAAGCGTAGTTCTGGACAAGCTGACCGCTGAAAAATATTTCGGTTATGCGGACCCTATCGGCAAGTTCATAGAGCTGAGAGGTAAACAATTTTCTGTAACCGGCGTGATCGAGGAATTCCCTGCCAACTCTCACTTTACTTGTCGCATCGTTTTCCCCACGTCAGGAATTGAGGAGTTCTATCCTGACTGGGTATTAAAAAATATTACAGGAAGAAACTCTTACACCTATATAAAAACTCAAGAAAAATTTAATCCTCGGGAGTTTGCGAACCATGTAAATAAAGTGGTCGGTGAAGTCTGGGGTGGCGATAGGGTTCCCAAATTCTTTTTGCAGCCAGTCCCCGAAATTCATTTGGAATCGAACCTTGACGGTGAAATACGACCGAATGGAAGCAAGACGGATGTCTATATTTTTTCTGCTATAGCCCTAATCATTCTGGTGTTGGCATGCATCAACTATGTCAACCTTTCGATGGCCGGTTCTCTGCAGCGCAGCAAAGAAGTCGGCATGAAGAAAGCTCTTGGATCGACCAGCAGAATGCAGTTGGCCCAGTTCCAGACGGAATCACTATTAGTTGTAATGACAGGTGGGGTATTGGCGATGTTCCTTTGTACTGTGTCGATGCCACTTTTTAATAGTCTAACAGGCAAATCACTAACGTTTAATTTGGTAGATGATCCCCTCATAATCACAGCGGTAGCAGTCGTGGCAATATTCATTGGTTTGATTGCGGGGGGCTTCCCGGCTCTCACGCTCCTTAGATTTGGAACAATCGGTTTATTGTCGGGGAAGCTTCAATTCAAGAACAAAAAATCGTATTTCAGGAACAGCCTGATACTATTTCAATTTGCAATCTCAATCACCCTAATTGCTTCAACTCTCATTGTGATGGATCAAATCAATTTCATACGGAACAAGGAATTGGGAGTAAATACTGAACACCTTGTCATGATCCCTTTTCAAACTGATGAAATTTCACACAAGTACGAGCTCTTTAGAAATGAATTGCTAAAAAAACCATCTGTTCTCGGTGTGTCGGCGTCTACGAATAAAGTAACCGCGCGGGTTTCAGGCTGGCGGCCTTATGTGGTCGATGGTGCAAAAGAAGATATTACTATCCCCACTGTAGATGTATCTCATGACTTCTTCGAAAACATGGGCGCTAAAATCCTGGATGGCCGGTCATTTTCGCGTGAACATAAGGCAGATTTTATGGATGCTTACATCCTAAATGAAGCTGCCGTGAAATCGCTGGGTTTGAGAAATCCAGTAGGGACACCGTTGCTTGGGTACGCTTTTACTGGTTCTGTCTGGACCGAAAAGAAAGCCAGAATCATCGGCGTAGTAAATGATTTTCACTTTGCTTCATTGCATTCGAATGTCGAACCCGTTGTTTTTTCACTCGCTTCTGAAATAACGTCGCCATTAAGCTGGATGCAGGTTCGAATCAAAGGTGAGAATATCCGCAACACGATTAAATCGCTCGAAGGTACATGGACAACGATAGCACCTGAGCGTCCTTTCCAATTTGAGTTTATGGATGACGCTCTGCGGCAAAATTATTATGCAGAGGAACGGTTTCTGCGCCTGTTCATCGCATTTTCAGTCTTGTCAATTCTGCTGGGATGCCTCGGTCTTTTTGGTCTAACGGCTTTCATGACCAAGCGCAGAACAAAAGAGATAGGTATACGAAAGATCCTGGGCGCTTCGACCGGAAAATTAATAGGTGTGTTGTCCAGTGATTTCCTGAAACATGTGACCATCGCTAATGTCATCGGATGGCCCGTCGCATATTATCTAATGAATAACTGGTTACAGAATTTTGCCTATCAAACTAGAATTTCGCTTTGGATCTTTTTCGGAACTGGTGTTGCTGCGTTAGTCGTTGCATTCGTAGCAGTCCTCTATCATTCACTATCGGCATCCCGGGCAAATCCCGTGAAGGCGTTGCGATATGAGTAGAACGGAAAATTGAAAGATTGGAAAATTGTAAGATAAAAGATTAAAATGATTAGCGGCTGAGGTTATGGGCTTGGCGTTATTGTTTACTTTTTGGTGTTTACGGTTAAAACTACTTCAAGCGATCACAAATCATCAAAGTATGGAAGAGTGATGATAGCTTGCGCAACGAATGAATGGCGAATCTTTCAATTTTCACAATCTTCCAATTTTACAATCTTCCAATCTTTTCAATCTTCCAATCTCCTAGCCCTGATGCGAGCCATTCCATTCAAAGGGTAGGTTTTGAATTAAGGTGTTTTGAGCGGCCGCAATCGCCCATTGACCTACCTCCTTCACCATCACGAAGGTAATTGTGCCTTTGCCTGCATCGGTTGACTCGTTGAGATGTTGTACGCGAATGTGTTGTACCGCGCTTACAATAGCCACGTCACTCCGAATGAACAAGACATCAAGTACTTCATTTTTTGTCAATACCTTAGACGACGAGCTTTGGCTGGCCTGTCTAATGAATTTTCTCAATTCGTTTTCACCTATAAGACGAACCCCGTGCACCGTTACTATCACAGCTTTTTCGGTAAAAAGTTTGCCGGCAAGGTTAGTTTCCCTTGGAACGAACATTTCATTCTCCAGAATTTGTCTGATCCGGTGTGTATCCTCGCGTTCTTTTTCCATGATCCTGTTTGAATTCAGTAGTTCTTTCATATTTTGTTAGTTATGGTTCTTTGTAATTTTTTCCGTACACCGCTTCGCCCAAGTCAAATAGATTCTCCAATACGCCATGGCTAGGGTAAAATCAGATGCAGATCTCCAAACTGGTGCCAGTAGTAATTTTTGGCCAAGGCGATTTGGTATGCCCGTTCGATGTGTCCAATTCCCGCAAGAGACTGCAGCATAAATAGATGTGACGCTCTCGGCTCATGAAATCCAGTCAATAGTCCGTTGATCGCCCGCATCGAATAATTCTCATCAATGAACAGGGAAGTGTAATCCAGGAAAGGCTGAACTGCGCCCTTGTCATTGGTAGCGCTTTCAACTGCCCGCATGGCCGTAGTTCCGACCGCGATTATTCGTTTTCCACTATCTTTTGCGTGATTAATTATGCTCGCTGACAGGGGACTGATTTCCATATATTCAGGATAAGGTCGCTCATCCTCTTCCAGACTTGATACTCCCGTATGCAGTAGAATAGGGGCAAAGACTACACCCTTGGTTAACAAGTTGTTTACCACTATGTCTGTAAAGGCACGGCCGGCAGACGGCATCTCTGAACTTCCAGGGCTAATTGAAAAGAAAGTTTGATAAAATTCCAGCGGGTAAAGCTCATCGAGTTTATCGTATTTTATGGGCAAACCAAATTGGCTCATGAGATCTTCCAATTTTCTTGTGGAATGAAATTCCGCGATCCACAGATGAAGCAACTGGTTGTCTTTATAAAATCTTTTCTTCAACGAAATTTGTGATGAGAGCGGCAGCCGGAATACCATCCCTTCTATACCTTCCTTCCACCTTAAAGTTTTAGCTCCTTTTATTTCTCTTACCTCAACCAGCCAATCTCCTCCCGACAAGTGTGTGCTGATGTGTATCACTCCTTCTCGATTTTCTGGCAAGGCTACGCGAAATGCTGCCGGGCGGGTAGCCGATGTGTTGACCACCAATACGTCGCCTTTTTCCAAGTGTGAGTCAATTTTGCTGAACGTAGTATGATCTATATCGCCGGCGCCTGTCGTTACGAGCAATCGCACGCCGTCCCTGGGAAGTTGTCGCTGCTCGGTTGGTTTTGGACACGCAAGGTGCTCCGGTAAATTGAACTGTATTGTTGTTGCTGCGGCGTTCATACGGACTGTTTTTCAAGCTGAAAAGCGGTGTACCGGCCGCTTGGAAAAGTACTTTCTATCAGTTGCATCATAGCCGGTACTGCATGATCTGCGGGAAACGGACGATCGGAAATATCTTGGTCTGGAAATGCCTTCTGGTGCATATCTGTCCGCATATCCCCGGGGTCAAAGGAATAGTAGTAGTGATTTTGATTCTCCTTTCCTAAGATGGCAGTAATATGATCCAGTGCAGCTTTACTTCCTCCATATGCTCCCCATTTTTGATATGGCTCGACTGCTGCATCACTGCTTACATTAATCACTTTGGCGTTTGGGGCGAAATAGCCATGCACCTTTTGTAACAACGAGACTGTCGCAATGACGTTGGTATGAAATACAATGTGTATCATTTCGATTGCACTGAGCAGCAGGGGTCGAAGCGGAGAGTGACCTAATGCTGATGCGTTATTAACAAGCAGGTCCAGCCGCCAATGCTCTCGTTCCAATATTTCAGGAAATTGAAGTAAATGTATTTCGTCACGGACATCGCCCGAGATTGCAACAACTTCAGTTATTTCTGATAGCTCTTTTTTAGCTTCATACAATTCAAGGGCGTTTCGTGCGCTGATCAACAGCTTCCACTCATTTGCTGCCAGCGTTTTTGCCAATGCCAGTCCGAGTCCCTTCGATGCTCCCGTAATGAGAGCCACTTTCTCTGATTTCATTTTTCCTATTAATTTATTTGCCATGCAAAGATGCCTGAAAGGCAGACTGCGGGTAACGTACGAAAGGATAGAAGCTCACCTGTACTAAAGTACAGTTATGAGTCGAATGACATTTAGAAGCTTATCAATCCGCGCTTAAGAGCTGTATCAACGGCTTCTGTTCGCGTCCTGGCATTAAGCTTGGATAAAATAGAGGTGATATGAAATTTTACGGTCCGTTCAGCGATAAATAGATTTTCAGCAACCTGGTTGTTTGTAAATCCTTTCCTCACCAAGCTGAGGACTTCAAGCTCTCTGGCTGTCAACGGTGAGCCTGGATAATGGAAATTTACGCCGGCTGATTTTTCAGAGGTTTCAGAAAATGTTTCAGTCAGTACTAATGCAAGTTGATGTTGAAGGTCCGATGCAAGTGCCAGGGCTTGCCGTATGCCTTCCACCGCCTTAACATTGTTACTTTCCGCTAGCGACGTGGAATTCTCAAGACTGGTCAACAGGTCGCGCATTCTGGGTTGTAATACACGCCCCAGAATCTCGCGGATGGCATCATCCTGATTGGACTTGACTCTGTACGATTCCTGCAACCTTGTGCGCTGAATGGCGATCCCCATCAATTCGCTTATAGTGTTCAGGATAGATAATTGTTTATCATCCAGCTGCTGCGTCTCTTTGCTGACAAGGTTCAGGAGCCCGGCCTTCTGGCCATTTGAAGTTATGGGAATAGTAGCATGATATTTAAGGTCCCGCGTCCCCGACGTAATGTCTTTCAGTCGCGAACAAGCAATTTCACTGATGTTAGTCGCGCTCGCAATATCGTCTGATAAATATTTTTGAATACAAAAACACCATCCAGACAGACGTTCGGGATAATCGCTTAATGCAGGAGGTAAATTGTATGACGCGGCAAGGTAAACGGATTTAACATCAGGTTGCACGAGCCAGATCCAACCTGTTTCAAGATTCAGCAATTGAATCGTTTTTTCCAAAGATTTGCGCAAGGCTGAATGAAGTGAATATTCCTTGTTCAAGTGGCTTGCTATCTCAAACAAATGAGAAAAATATTGCTTGTCGCTCATTTCTGAAATTCAATATGATCTAAAGATATTCTTAAGTTGGGGAAGTGGTGGGGCTCCGTATAAAGTTTTTAGGATAACAATCAAAAGTTCGTTAGTGGTTCAAATTCTAGTGGTGTACATGTTAATGTATCCAAAGGTCGATCCTGCGACTGCGAAATCCCCTCGTAGGGGTGAATAATCTACCCGATAATTTCTGCATATTACCACCAGACTTCCTTAAACTAATATGTTGCACTGGATTCAGCAATGGGGCAGGAATCTACAAAGATTCAAACTCTACACCATTATTAATATCGCGGGGTTATCGCTCGGCATCAGCGGAGTAATCGCGATATATATCTACGTAACTGATGAGTTAAGTTATGACGATTTTCACTTGAGGAGTGAATCAATTTTTCGCATTAATACGGTGACCAAGTTCGATGGTTCGGAAAACAGATATTTCACAACGAGTGCTCCCCTTGCTGACGCCGTAAGGAACGATGTTGCGTCCGTTGAGTATGTCGCACGGCTCTTTGAACGACAAGCTTCCCTTCAAGTTACGAGCTCAGAAAGACATGAGAACGGTAAAAAATTTCGAGAGGATCACTTTTTCTTTGGTGATCCCTCGGTGTTCGATGTCCTGACTTTTATTTTTCTGAAAGGAGACCCGAAGTCGGCACTCAAAGATCCAAGCACCCTGGTGATCAGCCGTTCGATCGCGGAAAAATACTTTGGCTCCGTTGAGGCGGCCATGGGACAAGATATATTGTTCGAAGGACATCGCCCGCTAACCATTTCCGGGATCATTGAAAACTATCCTCTTCAGTCGCATTTGCAGATCGAATTGCTCGCTCACTTCGAACTCTATTACCTCGAGGAAGGCCAGGAGATACAGGCATACCTACGAACTGATTGGTTGTACAATCCGATCTTAACGTACGTCGTCCTTAAGACTGATATTAACCCACCGTCAGTTGAAGATGAGATAAATGCTTTAAAGAAAAAGTATGCAGACGAGAGAGTGATCAAGGGGGTGGAATTTGAGCTTCAACCTCTGCGCGATATCCACTTACATTCGAATTTTACATTTTCTGAACAGTCATCGGGTATTCGATATGTTTATATTTTGATATCGATTGGTTTGCTGATCTTATGCACGGCCTGTATCAATTTCGTGAACCTTTCTAACGTCCACTCGCTCAAGCGAGCCAAAGAGATTGGTGTTCGTAAGGCGTTGGGCGCAAGACGGAAAGGATTGATGTGGCAATTTTTTCGTGAATCCAGTACGATTGTCATGATATCCTTTGCGTTTGCACTTATTATAGTTTGCGCCATTTTACCTTTTCTGAATGATATCACGGATAAACATTTCACAGTTAGCAATCTCACCGCGGCAAATCTGCTGGGTGGACTTGCCATCATATTTATTTTAACGGCATTCCTCGCCGGACTGTATCCATCATTTTATGCCACCCGGTTTAATCCCGCTGCCGTGTTGAAAGGTCTTCAAAGCCATCGATACAGCGAGGGATTTCTGCTTAGAAAGATCTTGCTGGTCTTTCAATTCACAGTTTCGGTGACGTTAGTTGTCATGGGCACTATATTTTACCGGCAGATGGAGTTTGTCCGAGGCAAATCCTTGGGATTTCAGAGGGAACATATGCTCACTATACCTTTGTTCAGCGACACGCCAAATTCTATCCTTGGAGGTGGGGTAGATGGCCCGTTACGTTCACGGATGAATGTTTTTGAAAATGAATTGCAGGAGAATTCCGAGGTAGAAGGGGTGACACTTTCCTCAAATTTACCTGGATCAGGCGCCGTAAACGCTTTGGTTCAAACCGACAAAATCAAACCAGATGACAACGTGTTCGTAGCTGCTATAGCTGTTGATTACGACTTCCCAGAAACCTATAAAATGCAAATTGTGGCCGGGCGCAACTTTTCGTCTACGTTTGGGACAGACCATCTGCAGGCATTTATCATCAATGAACAAGCGGTAAAGACCCTCGGATGGGAGGACGCAAGCGAAGCTATTGGCCAACCTATCGAGCTGCTCAACAAACAAGGTACCGTAATCGGTGTCATAAAGGATTTTCATTATCAGGGGCTTCAACAGCCGCTGCGCCCACTCATACTTGAGGTCGCTCCAAGTAAATTTACTGTTTTCACCCTGAGGCTACAGGCCGGGCAGGACTTTGCAGAATCCATTGAATACATCAAGAAAAAATGGGACAAGGTTTTTCCCGAGAGGGTTTTTGAATATCATTTTCTGGACGATCGCCTGGAGCTCAATTATGGCTCGGAACTGCGCCTGGTGACCCTCATGGAATACTTTGCTGGCCAAGCGATGGTAATTTCGGCCCTGGGATTATTTGGACTGGCAGCATACATGAATCATTTGCGCGCAAGGGAGGTTAGTATCAGAAAAGTTCTCGGAGCGAACATTCGACAGGTATTTTATACACTGTCTAAGGAATTTTTTAAAATTGCAGTCACTGCTTTTTTTATTGCGGTCCCGCTGGTTTTCATCTTCGGCGACCTGTGGCTCAACTCTTTCGCGTATAAGATCCCATTTAGCCCAGTTCCTTTTGTCGTCGGAGGACTTGTCGTTCTCTTCACGGTAGCTATCACCGTTGGTTATGAAACCATAAAGACTGCCAGGCTGAATCCTATTGACAACTTACGGGACGAATAATATACCACCTGCTCATTCCTATGTTCCGAAAGGACAGTGATGCTTTTAGAAACGGTCGTGAGCTATCCGGGTCTTAGCCGCTAAGCTGGGTAAACCCTGAGAAAAAACCGAAAATCCACCAAGCTGCTGGTTACTGATAATTTGTTTCGGTGGAGAGAACATCCGCTCGAAGCAGAGGTTTGAAATGATAGACCGGTGGATTAAGCCAAAGGCATTAGCGTACTCTGACGTACAGTGCAATCAGACGCCATAGAGACGTTGTGATAAAATGAAATCGCTTTTTGCCTCATAGTTCACGCTTAAGGTGGACCGGTTTCAAATTACTGCCTTAACTTGCAGCCCAGGTCAAAGGAGCCTTGTTTAACTTGTTGCATCATGGAAAATAAAGTATCACAAAAATCAAAGGCAGAAGCGTTTAAGGCATTACATCACGGTGAAAAAATGCTTGTGCTCCCCAACATTTGGGACCCACTAGGTGCGGCGTTATTGGAAACGCTCGGTTACCCAGCCGTTGCCACCGCCAGCGCTTCCGTTGCATTGACTCATGGTTACGATGATGGGGAACGGATACCTTTGCAGGACGTCCTCAAGCAGCTGACCCAAATCGTCAACGGTGTCTCGGTACCTGTCACGGCTGATTTCGAAAGCGGATACGCAGACTCTGAACAACAATTAGAGAGAAATATAGAACTGCTGTTGCAGACTGGGATCGTCGGAATCAATCTCGAGGACTACGACAAGAAATCCGGAGTTTTATTTTCTGCCGAGATGCAATGCAAGCGAATCAAAGCGGTCATGGGCACTGCAGATGCTATGAAGGTTCCGCTTTTTATCAACGCAAGAACCGACCTATACATGCGGGGAAAGCAGGATCAAAAACAGAAACTATTGGATACAGAGAACAGGGGCAAGGCTTATATAGATGCAGGAGCAGATTGCTTTTTTCCTGTAGCCATGAAGAATAAAGTCGAGTTAGCATACTTGGTGTCTTCATTAAAATGCGCGGTTAACGTTATAGCCATTCAGGGAATTCCAGACTTTGAGACACTGCAGGAAATCGGAGTCGCGAGGCTGAGCCTGGGGCCGGGATTTCTAAAGGTTGCGATAAAAGCTATGAAAGGCCTTGCGCAGAAATTGAAAAACTATGAGGGTCTGGACGAGGTTACAAACAATGAGGTCTCCTCTGAATTCTTGAAGAAGCTGGTGAATCGAACTTAATCATGGACCACACGACAAGGGGCTATATCAGGTACCTGCCTTTATATGGATGTGTTTCTACCGGCATTATTTATTTGGGGATTGGAGTAATAGCAATCTTATCTTTTCTAAAACTGAAAGAAGGCGGAGCTGATGAGAGCAGCCTTCTTGCATTCTTGAATGAGTTTATTATAGGGAAAATACTCGTCTGGATCATTCTCCTGGGGACCATTAGTTACATCATCTGGCGGATTTATGAGGCTATCATTGATCCTTACCAGTATGGACGCGACTCCGGCGGCAAAGCAAAAAGGCTTGGGATTGCCTTGAGCACCGCGGCGGATGGAGTGATAGCATATTCGGCACTAAGGATCTTGCTTGGAGCGAGCAATGTAAGGATTGATGGTCAGCCTCGTGAGGAGCGCCAGATTGTGGGCGAGATGTTAGCCCAACCATGGGGACGGTCGGTCGTTCTCTTGATCGGCCTTACGATACTGATTACTGCGCTTGTCCAGTTGATTTACGGGATCGGTAGGGGATACAGAGAGAGACTGAATACGGGTCAGTTTGGCCGAAGAATCACGACGG
>JAICGJ010000106.1 GCA_025923195.1 Chryseolinea sp. | reverse complement strand
CTTTAAAAAAACCGTTTCAACACTCATGACTTATAGGAGCAATAAAATGACCTATAGCTTACATTCCAATTTTAATAGCCCATAGCCTGCATCATACTTCTTATTGGCAGGGAATAATAATTATAGTTTATGAAATATATGCAGAAGCATGCCCCATGTCTTCTGTGGTATCATTGTTCAGCCATTAAGGAAAGTCTTAGTCAAATAAAACTTAAGAAAATTTTCAGAGGCGATCACTGATCAGAGTTTGGGTGGGCCCATCGATTGAATCCCAACGCTTGCCGGCCGGCAGGACGAAAGTTGAAAAACAATCATTCCACCATTTAACCCTGCGCTATGAAAACGTATTGGCTTTGCATTGCATTGTTGATTTTGTCCATCAAATATTCACTAGGAGAAATAAAAAACGGATATGCCAATGGCATTAATAGCGCCCGCGTATCACTTAAAACTCTTTATGCCTTACTCAACGATCACACAATGACTGGAGGCCAAAAGAAGGCGATAAATGCAAAAGTGAAGGAGGTAGTTAAATACATAACTGCTTATGAACTAACTCAAAACCTCCTGAACCAATTCAGAATTATAGCCCCCCAATTATATAATGAAATTGATTCTATTAAGGATAAGAAGGGGAGGATTACAGATGTATACATTAAGTTTATTCCGGAGGAGCAAGCACTGGTACAGGCGTGGGGAATTACTGGTATCGATCAGGTATCTGGAGATCCGGATGCCTACCAATCGGAATATGGAGAACGAACTGTCTCTGTAAAAGTTTGGATAGTGAGTAAATCGCTGGTGGTGCTTGCGCATGAGCTGGGACATATAAAATATGTGGTACCCAATATGGCACAGTACGTCGAATACCACGTTAGGAATTATCGTCCGGGTACCACCGAATCCAATCACGTTGGGCACAACCCCAGCGATGCAAGTGGGGAGAGTGCATTAACATTCGAGCGGAAATTCCGCGAAAGTTATGCCAGCTATTTAAAGAATGGGCGTGATCAGACTGACTCGCCGCGCGTGCTTGCGGATAAGATTCGCAGAGAAGTCATGTCAAGAGCACAGACAGTTGATCGCTTAGCAAGTCTGTGAACAATTCTGGTAAAAGAACTCTACATAGTTTGCTTGATCAATAGCCTTCAAGCTGGGATAATGATAAATGACTTTAATAGACCACATTGGTCATAGAAGGAACGCCGACCTCCAATGTATTTCTGTCGGTCATAAGTGAAAAGGTGCTGACTTCAGCACCTTTTCTTGTTGACTCCTGGTCGAATGGCGATTGAGTTCGTTTGACAGAGAATGTTTGTAAATCTTAAGTTGCGTATTTAATAGATTATCAATGCAGTAAGGTTCGACATAGAGCTGAACTCACATGAATAATTGTGGTCAGTCTCCTTAAATCAATTTTTTGACCAGACATTTGTCTATCTTATCACAATTAATCTGCTTCTCACCCTGGAAACCAAGAATAGTTAATCAAAACACCATAATTTTTACAAACAAAAACCGAATAACAATGGAAAAACAAACAACCCAGCCGTCCCCTCAAAGTATCATGCAAATCGGCTCCGGATTTTGGGCTTCGAAAATTCTTTTAGCCGCTGTGAATTTCCAATTGTTTACCCACCTGGCAAAAAATAAGACGATGACCGCCGGCCAAATCAAAGACGTGTTGAATCTGAAATGTGCAGATAGAAATGTTTACGATTTTCTCGATGCGTTGACGGCACTTGGTTTCTTAAATCGCGAAGGACTATTAGAAACATCCCAATATTCAAATACCATAGACACAGACATATTTCTGGACAAAAATAAGCCCTCTTATGTGGGCGGAATACTTGAAATGATGAACAATCGCTTATATCGCTTTTGGGGAAATCTGGAGGACGGATTGCGCACCGGTCTCCCACAAAATGAAATTAAAGAAGGCAAAGGTAATTTGTTTGAAGCGATTTACACGGATCCGGAAAAATTAAAGGAGTTTACCAGTGCTATGGGGGGAGCTCAGGTGGGCAATTTCATGGTGTTTGCACAAAAATTTGATTTCTCAAAATATAAAACACTTACTGACGCAGGAGGTTCCGGGGGTTTGTTGTCATTGACGGTTGCCAAGGATCATCCACATATGACTTGTACAAGTTTTGATCTGCCACCTCTTGAACCGATAGTTAAAAACAACATTCAAAATCTTAAATTATCGGATAGAGTAAAAACGGCAAACGGGGATTTTTTTTCTGACCCGATCCCAAAAGCCGATATCGTTGTGATGGGTAATATTTTGCATGACTGGGATGAAGAGCAAAAGATATTATTGATGAAAAAAGCATATGAAGCGATTTCCGCAGGTGGTGCATTTGTAGCCATTGAAAATGTTATTGATGACGAACGAAAACAAAATGCTTTTGGCCTGATGATGAGCTTGAATATGCTTATCGAAACCGGTACTGGTTTTGACTATACATTTTCGGAGTTTACTAAATGGGCGAAGATCGTGGGCTTCAAATCAACGTCAATTGTTCCGCTAGCTGGAGCAGCAAGCGCTGCTATAGCGTATAAATAAGGTGCTGCCAACGCTTCACTCAAGTGTACAGAGTTCCCCAGGCCACTACATCTTAAGTTCTTAACGCAAAGAAGGAGGCAAACTTTTTTGACCGGTTGGCTTAGCGCGGTAAGAGTTATTTGTGACCCTGGTGGGCAATATTATGCGCAAAAACGCATTTATCTTAAAAACGATCTCGAAATCGCTCTGAATTCAGAATTAATCCAGAATGTTTGCCGGAATTTGTACTAAGAAATTTCAGGATTTGTGCTACGGATCTCACTGGCCGCAATTGCGATTTATTGTTCTACCCTTTTAGGGTTTTCTCAAACGTTGAGTGATTCATCATCTTACAAAAACAGAAAATTGAAGGTTGATGAAGTCAATTTCGTATCAAGCTATTACAAGCAAGATGGCAACAATTCCGCGGTAACAGGGGGTATCGGATCTGAGAGATTAACAGATTTTGCCACCACGATTGATGTTGTCTTATCCCGTTATGACTTTCGGCAACGAAAACATACCATGACAGGAGAAGTTGGTGTTGACGTATATACGTCGGCGTCGTCGGATATGATAGATCCATCCACGATCTCTTCTGCGTCGTCCAAGGATGTTCGCGTGTATCCATCGATTACATATGCAATAACCAACGAGGCGAAAAGATCCACAGTTAGCGTGAATGGTTCTGTGTCGGCTGAATATGATTATTTGTCGACTGGGGTAGGTGTTGGTTGGTCAAAATTTTCGAAGGATGGCAATCGACAGTTCGCCGCCAGGGGACAGTTGTTCCTGGATACATGGTCTGTCATCCTACCCATTGAGCTTCGTAGCAGCGAACACAATGGAAAAGAACCAAGGAATTCATATAGTGCTTCATTTAGCCTTAGTCAAGTCATAAATAAACGGTTGCAGGTGATAATGCTTTTAGATGGCGCTTTTCAGGAAGGCCAGCTGGCAACACTCTATCACCGGACCTATTTTAACGATGGAACCCTGAAAGTTGAGAAGCTACCTGACACGCGCCTAAAACTGCCAATAGGCGTCCGGTTGAACTACTTTTTGGCCGACAGATATATCCTTCGGGCATATTATCGTTTCTATCAAGACAATTGGGGAATGGCTGCCCACACCGCCGAGTTGGAACTTCCTGTAAAAGTTACCCCATTCTTCTCTGTTAGCCCATTTTACCGATATTATCAACAGAGCAGTGTGAAATATTTTAGGCAGTATCAGCAACATACTGAGGACCAAGAATTCTATACCAGTGACTATGACCTTTCAAAACTCCACAGCAACCTGATGGGTATGGGTATACGCTATGCCCCGCCAGGCGGTGTGATGGGATTTTCTAGATTAAATGCGCTTGAACTTAGGTACGGGCACTACCAGCGATCGACGGGCCTCAACGCAAATATTGTTACTCTACTTGCAAAATTTAAATAAGAAGACGATGAAATTGGTATTGTTAAGTTTGATGTTCTTGCTGACGGGTTCTATTGAATGGCTAAGCAACTTCGATACAGCAAAAAAAATTGCAGTACAGGATCACAAATACATTCTCTTGAACTTCTCTGGTTCTGATTGGTGTGCTCCCTGCATTAAAATGAAAAAGGAAGTCTTTGAGAGTGAATCATTTTCTTCTATTGCAGCGGAAAAGCTGGTTCTATTGCGTGCTGATTTCCCAAGATCAAAAAAAAATCAATTGCCTAAAGAGCAACAAACACATAATGAAGTGTTGGCTGAAGAGTATAATCCATCCGGGAAATTTCCCTTAACACTGCTGCTGGATGCGAATGGTAAAGTACTAAGGGAGTGGGATGGTTATACCTTCGCTAGCCAGAACAAATTCATGAGCGAACTCTCCAAAGAACTAAAATAGAATGATGACGCAGCTAATGCCTTCTGTTCACTCGCACTCGTGCCGACTTATGGGAAATAATTTTGGATTTTCTGTCGTAGCCGAAGATGAGAAGTGGGCGGATAGCTGTATTGGAAAAGCAATTGAGGAAGTCAAACGGATTGAGAAGTTGTTGACTACTTACGATGAGGACAGCCAGACAAATCTGATTAATAAGAACGCAGGTGTAAAGCCCGTTGCAGTTGACTTGGAGGTTTTTAATTTGATAGAAAGATCTCTGAGGATCTCTGTTTTGACTCAAGGTGCGTTTGATATAACATATGGTTCGCTTGATAGGAGATTCTGGAATTTTGACAAAGACATGACCACTCTGCCCGATCCGGCAGTTGCCAAGCGCATGGTTCGACTCATTAACTACAAAAATGTAATTCTTGACAGAACAAGCCAGACAGTCTATTTGAAAGAACCGGGAATGTTGATTGGCTTTGGTGGAATTGGAAAGGGGTACGCGGCAGACCGGGCAAAACAAGTCATGGTACAAGCTGGTGTGAAAGACGGTATCGTAAATGCTGCAGGCGATCTCACCGTCTGGGGCACACAACCCAACGGTAAAGCGTGGACAATTGGTATTGCTGACCCCGATTCCAAGCGCCTTCCTTTTGCATCGCTGAAGTTGTCAGATACTTCAGTAGCTACTTCTGGAAATTATGAAAAGTTTGCAATTGTAGGTGGTGTCAAGTATTCGCACACAATAGATCCCAAAACAGGCTATCCGGTCCGGGGCATAAAGAGCGTAACGATTATTTGTTCGAGCGCAGAACTTTCAGACGCCTTGGCAACCCCGGTAACAGTTATGGGAATCAAAGCTGGCCTTGGGCTAATCAATCAGATGAAACACGTAGCTTGTATCGTCATAGACGACAACGATGATATCTATACATCGAATAATATTAACCTCAAGCGTGAGTTATGAAACGAATCCACTTGATCATCGCCTCAGGGCTGCTAGCCGTCATATCCTTCAGTTGTTCTCCGGTGAAAGAATATCAAAAGATGTACCTTAACGACTCAGAGATGGAGCTAGCCGCCCGCAAGATTCAAAAGTTTGAAACAAGTTTTCAATTGTACCGCGAAGGAGCTTCTGGCGCTAATGGCGGTAAAACTGGTGGAGGATGTGGTTGCAACTAGAGGCAGGGGAGCTCAACACAACCCTACCGAATAAAAATGAAAGTTCTTATCGTTGAAGATGAACATGAGATGTCTAAAAGCATTATGCAATATCTGCGGCAGGAAAGTTACGTCTGTGAAGTTGCGTCTACAATCGATTCAGCGGAAGAAAAGATAATGCTGCATGACTATGACTGCATCTTACTAGATATTACGCTTCCGGATGGAAATGGACTAACAATTTTAGAAAAATTGAAAAAGGAAGGGAAACTTGAGGGTGTTATTATAATTTCCGCTAAGAATTCAATTGACGATAAAATCAAAGGACTAAATCTAGGTGCGGACGATTACTTGCCAAAACCATTTCACCTTGCCGAACTAGGAGCACGCGTATCCGCGGTTATCCGTAGAAAACGTTTTGACGGAAATAATACAATTAAGGTTCATGAAATCACAATAGACTTATTGGCTAAGTCTGTTAGTGTATACGGAAAATCTGTTGAGCTTACGCGGAAAGAGTATGACCTGTTGATATTCCTGGTTTCAAACAAAAACAGGGTTGTCACCAAGAATGCTATTGCCGAACATCTTTCTGGCGATGAAGCCGAAGTTTTTGACAATTTCGATTTCCTTTATTCGCATATGAAAAACCTTAAAAAGAAACTTTCAGAAGCTTCCTGTACAGATTATATCAAAACAATTTATGGTCTTGGTTATAAGTTTGAGGCATGAAGCTCCTTACCCGAACCGTTAGAAATTACCTTATCTATTCAACACTCCTGGTTTTGTTGTTTACGCCATTGTTCTATTATTCAATCCATCAACTCTTTATTCACGATATGGACAAGGTTCTCCTTGCCCACAAAAAGGATTTCTATGGATCAATAAACAATATCAATTCACTGGATGATTTGGAATTATTTCATTTAATGAATGAAGAATTCGTGCTTGAACAAGTGGAAAACCTTCAGATAGGCGACTCGATTTTCACAGTGGACTTGTATGATAACGGTGCCGAAAGGTGGGCTCCTCATAGAGTGTATCAATCAGGCGTCCAGATTCTGGGTAAAAATTTCCGCTTGCAGATCCGCGAATCTATGTTGAGCAATTCGGAATTGATTAGTGCCGTTATGATCATCCAGCTTCTGATGTTGACGCTATTGCTGGTTGGATTGTCAATCATCAATCATAACCTTGCTAAAACAATATGGGGACCATTTTATTCTATCCTTGACCGTCTTAAAAAATACAGAATAGACGAAGACACCGAGTTAGTCCTACCTGCATCTACAACTGCAGAATTCAGAGAGCTAAGCGCGGCCATTAAACATTTGGTTGACAGAAGTCGGGCGGCATATCAGGATCAAAAGGAATTCGCCGAAAATGCGTCTCATGAACTCGGTACACCGTTGGCTATTTGCAGAACAAAGCTGGAGCTATTGGCCCAAACAAAGGAATTGACAGAAGAGCAAGCAGGGCTTGTTGAAAGTTTGCTTGAAGCAACAGAACGGATTTCCCGGCTAAATAGAAATCTTGTTCTACTTTCAAAGATTGAGAATCGACAGTTTTTTGACTCGGAAAAAATTGATTTGTCGGCGGTAGTCACAAAAGCAACAGAGGCCTACAAGGGACAAGTGGAGGAGAAACGCATATTCATTAAATCTAGCGTCGCCCCCAATGCAATAGTAAATGCAAATCCCGCACTTTTAGAATTAATTATTTTTAATATTATCTCAAATGCTATCAGGCATACTCCTGAGGACGGTACGGTTATAATCCAAGGGTCGAAGGCTTTTATTAATGTTGCAAACACGGGGCCGCCGCTTCAGTCGCCGGAAAAGATATTTCAGCGATTCCATCGCGAGTCAAGGAATGTACTTGGCAGCGGGCTTGGACTTTCTATCGTTAAAAAAGCGTGTGAGGCGTCAGGTTTTTCTATTGAATACCGCTACCATTCAGACATGCATCAATTTAAAATTGTATTTGCCAATTCCTCTGCGTCCTAAATTCAGTTTTTATCCAGATTTAGTTGGGACATTGGAGAAGAGAACAAGCCCATGATCAGATAAGTCGGGGCTTTTTGACATGAAATTGTTCGATTAAATATTTTGACGATGAAAAGAATAGTTTTGATCAGCGTTGCGATGTTGGCTTCCGGAGTAGTGTGTGGCCAAGTATTGCAGGAGGGTAGTTCTTACACGATTGGTGCGCGATACCATCATGAATTTGTCTTGGATGGATTTGTACGAGTTCGGGAGTGGGACTTACATGGAGATAAGATGAAGCTTAAGGATCTTGGGATGACCAGCTATTCCGCTTTACAACTGAATGTGGAGAAACGTTTGAAAAGAGGCAGAAGTCTTGCCCTCGTCTATGATCGATACTTCATGACCGGAAAAGCAACATTTGATCGGAATATCATATACAATGGAACCATAGTCAATGGAAGAAACGGTATAGATGTTTCGCCTAGCCGTTACTTCCGTTTCAGCACGATTTTTACAGCTCCGCTGGTTAGCAGGGCTCATTTTGACTTGCAGTATACGGTTGGCCTGGTGGTAGATCACATTACTTTTTACGTCGATGGCGAAGTAGATCCTTCCAGTCCTAAGGACGAGGTTTTAGAGGGATTTGGAAAACAGGCCTTTCCATATCCGGTGATAGGTTTAAAGGGCAGGGTTCATCTGAAGGAGAATAGTCACATTTGCTGGAGGACTTCTGGCACGTATATTCCTACGTTCAAGAGTTTTTATAAAGAGGGAGGCAATGTTTATCTTCAATATAGCAATTTCGAGGCTGACGTGAATTATTCGAGAACAATTTCTAAGTTTAAGGTGTCACTTGGGGCCAATTTAAGATACATGTATCTTTTTCAGGAGAGCCACGAAGATACCAATGTCATTAATACAATAACTGCCGGTCCCTACATCGGGATGACTTATCGTTTCTAGCATTTGAATTAGCATTGCGTAATGTGTTATAGCTACAAGCATGAGAGCAGACATGCGGATAAACTACTTTCGAAAAAAACATTTTTAACTGCCAGATTTTAGGCTCACCGTGATATAAACTTCTCCCTTGCTCACACATAGCTCACCCACCATTTTTTCTTGTTTTGAATTTTGAAGGAATTCCAGTATACACAAAGAGGGTACAGCAGCACTACTACCATAAACCAGACTGAATAAACAACCCACAGGCTGAAGCCATAGCTACCGTTCAGCCATGGCGTACCTTTTGTCACCGGTCCTAAAAAGACCATGGATTGCAGTGGGTAGCCAGTAGCGACGGCTGCAATTACTGCTAGAATGTGAATCAAAAAAATATGGGCCACAAAATAAAAAAGAGCAACATTGCCAAAAAGCGTAATAAATTTCCATCGCTTGAGACTTTTTCCCTCCATACCCGCTAGCAACAGTAGTGAAATACCCAGTGTTATGGATAAAAAGAGGAGGGATGGCGGATACTTTTCCACGTTGAAAAATGACATCAGCGTGACACTGAAATCAGATTCCCTATTCCAGGGAACAGGATCTCCATAAATATTGCTGAATCTCAAAGTCAAAAAAATAAGAAGACATATCAACCCCGATTGCAGAAACGCTGTCTTTCTCATTTTCAATGTGTAATCGGAACTAAAGAAAATTCCGAAACAATAACCTAACGCCATCACTCCCACCCAGGGGAAGAGGGGATATAGGAGACCAAATGCATAGCCGTTGCCAAGCTGGTATGACTTGTTCACATGAAGGAATGACCAAAGGATATCTGCGGTCGTTCCATATTCAAATGCCACGCCGTCAAGCAAGTTGTGCCCGACCACCATCGTAATTCCAATAATAAATATGGTCTTCATTCTGAAAAAGATAAGACCCGACAGAGCGATCATGCAAAAACCGATGGCTGAGATAATGGTGTTTGAATTATAATGAAAGAGTGGATCGAAATTCCAGGCAAAACGGATGATAGTGAGCTGTAGAAAAACAAGCCAAATGCCTCGCGTCAGAAGAAAATATGATGTGTCTTTTATGGTTTTCTTCTGGGCAATAAAATAGGTCGAAACGCCTGCCAGGAATATGAAGGTAGGAGCACAAAGATGCGTAACCCATCGGGTGATGAACAATCCGGCTGACGTTTGACTTAAATCCACGGGACTGAACAAGAACGAATCGAAATGAAAGAACATCCTGACATGGTCAAGGACCATAATAATCATCACAACTCCTCTCAATAGGTCCAAAGACTCAATTCTATGCCCTGGCTGAATGCCAGCGACAATCATGTCACCGCGAGAGTCATTACGGACCGCTTCTGTCCATCCCAAATTTTGATTATTCGTTCTTTTTTCTTGAATTTTTGTCATATAAAATGTAGTTAATGGAAACCGAACTGACCCAATTCCTCGCTATGGAGCACATGCAGGCAAAACTAGGCGTCGGGCTATTTCAGGCAGCATACATTTGTTGCAAACACAGATACTTTTGTTGAATTATGTTTCTGTTGCATAGCCAAACGGTTGAAAAGGAGGAACGGCGCTCAGTGAATACAAACCTGTTTCATTTTGTAGTTTGGACGGGATGCCGCAGAATTTTCAGGAGTTTTAGGGCAGACTTTATCGGTCAATCCGGTCCCAAAAAAATCATCAACAAGAGCTCGGCTAGTGATTCCTACCAGATTTTGCGGCAAACTCCTTGGGAGACACACCAAATTTCTTGCGGAAGCGCTTTGCGAAGTAAGATTGTTCATTATACCCAACGGAATATCCTATTTGCGTAAGAATATCAGCCTTGGCTCTGATAAGCGCAGCAGCTTTTTCCAACCTGATATCATTGATGAATTCATTTGGTGAAAGTCCGGTAATAGCCTTTAGTTTGCGAAACAATTGTGCGCGACTCAAATTAACTTCCGCCGCCATCTGCTCCACTCCAAAGGATGTGTTACCTATATTTTTTTCCACGATCTCTTTTACCTTCTGCAAAAATTTTTCATCCAAAGACGCCCCGTGACTGGATGGTCGGAGTGTGTTTAAGTTTGCGCGATAATAAGAAGCAAGTCTTTTTCGCTGTTCGATTAAATTTTTGATGCGCGCGCGTAACTCTGCCGTCGAAAATGGCTTTGAAAGATAGTCATCGGCACCTGTCTCAAGCCCTTCAAGCCGTGATTCCAAGTCTGCCTTTGCCGTTAACAATATAACTGGTATATGACACGTCCGTTCGTCTGATTTTAGTTTTTGAGCAAAATGGAAACCATCGAGTTGGGGCATCATCACATCCGAAATGATCAAGCTTGGGAGGCTATTGACGGCAATCGCCAAACCTTCCTCGCCATTCTTTGCCGTTAAGATAAGATACGAGTCGCTTAAGTTGATTGAAATAAAGTTACTCAAGTCATTATTGTCCTCGACAATAAGAACAAGGTCTTGCTTTTGTTTTTTTTGATCAACTTCGTATGAGACATATGCATCTTCACTGTCCATCTTTGATTGGTGTAACGGGGTTTCACGATCATTGGAAGTTTTTGTCGTGAACGAAGCCGGTGAAAACCGGGTTTCTTCCATTGGTAGCGTCAATGAAAACGTGGTACCCAGCTTATTGGTGCTCTCCACCATAATTGTGCCACCATATAGTTTAACCAATTCTTGTACCAACGACAAGCCTAGCCCCGTGCCTTGTGGGTCATCTTCCCTTATATGTTTGGAACGATAGAAGGGTAAGAATACATGAGGCAAATCTTCGGCTGCAATACCTCTGCCGGTGTCCGAGATTTTTAGGCTTAATTCGTCGGAAGCACAGGCTCTGTTAACCGAAAATTCCACGGTGCCCCCAGGCGGTGTGAACTTAAATGCATTTGAGAGAAGATTATTGACGATTTTTTCGAGAGCATCAGCATCGTAACAAACCATGTCCAACTCAACGGAGAGGTTTTTCACAAAATTGATTTTCTTGTGCTCTGCCAATGAGTCGAATGAGGCAACTACTTCGAGAAGAAATTTCCTTAAATTCCCTTTTTCCACACGTAGTTCCATCTTTCCGACTTCAAGTTTGGAAAGGTCTAGAAGTTGGTTGATCAGGTCCAGAAGCCGGGTGGCATTGCGTTTAATAAGTGCAAAACATACCCTGTCGGAACTTATGAGCATCGATGACGATAGTTTTTCTTCTACCGGCGCAAGAATGAGAGATAGCGGTGTGCGAAACTCGTGAGAAATATTTGCAAAGAATTTCGATTTAAGCTGATCTGTCTCTTGAAGTTTTAAATTCAACGATTCCTGAATTTTCAAGAGCGAGTTTATCTTTTTGTTATGTGACCGCTGTAGCAAGTAAATGATTATGAACGCTGGAACGGCAATAAGTAGTCCTGTCAACAGCAAGGTTTGTTTCAAATTTTGAATTTGTTTTTGCTGCTCCAGGGCCAGTATCTTCCTGTCTTTCTTTTCACTTTCGTACAACGCTTCCGCTTCTGCTATTTGTTTCGCTTTTTTCTCTGTGTAAATGCTGTCCTTGTAGGTATGCATTAGTTCTGAATAGGCCATCGCTGATTCAAACCTTTTCCGGGAGGTTTCCAATAACTTCAGACGGCTGTAAGTATCTACAAGAACCTCTTTGTGACGCATACCCTTAGCAAGGGCCTCAGCCCTGGTCAAGTAAGTTTTTGCAAGACCATAGTTTTTTAAGTGAATATATACCTCGCCAAGGATTGAGAGATTGGTAGCGATCCTATATTTGTTTGGGGAGTCTTTCAATAATTGAAATGTTTTTTGAAAGTATTCCAATGACTTTGCGTACTCCTTTTTCGTGAAATAGGTACTTGCGATATTTCCGTACGATTGACTTAATGCCTCTTCATCATTTATTTGTTTTCTTATTTGCAGGGATTGGTGAAAGTAGGCAAGCGCTTCATCATATTTTTCGGCGTTAAGACACAAAGCGCCTAAACTGTTATAGCTATATGCCACATCTTTTTTTAGCCCGGCACGTTGTCTAACATTCAAAGCCTTCATGTAGTATGCTTTTGCTTTATCGTAATCGTTGCTTCGGTGATAGATAAGTCCAAGTAGATTGTATGCCTGGCTAAGTCCAAGTTTGTCAGTCGTACTTTCAAAAACCTTCAGCATTTCAATAGCATACACAATAGCCCGTTCGTAATTACCATTAACCCAATAGTAGAGCGCATGATACTTCAAGGCCATACCTATGCCCTTCTTGTAATTGATTTTTCTTGAAATTTCTAGCGCTTCTTCAGCAAGTATTTTATTTCTTTCGTTGTCGGATGTGTATTCATAGTAACAAATACTGACAAGTAGCCACGCGCGTAACGTATCCTGCTGGGGGTGGTTATGTAAGGCGGAATAGAGACTGTCCAGTTTTTTATTCTGGCTCCAGGATCCATAGCTGATCAATAGGAAAAGACACGCTAACGACAATCTATTCATACAAGGATTCAAGAAACAATGGCACGGAGGTTAATGGGTGAAAACCTCTTGATTTGGCTCTAAATAAAATCACTACACAAAACAATCGTGAAATAACCTCTAATTCCAGACAAGCTAAGTAACCAATTAGTAAACGCTGCGATATTTCGGGCTAGACGAAAACATTGCAGCGCGCTTTATTTTTGCACTTGATGGATTTAAGAGAAACGTAGTTAGAATGTACTAGGCGGGGCTGATTAAAAAGGCTTAATTTATAGATTGCGACCAAATTTTATTCTTAGTCTACTTCGTGATTTCTTTGTGTCTTCCTGTCTTTGTGGCAATTGAATTATTCAGGGCCACCAAGATTCCAAAAGACACCAAGAAACCACAAAGGTGCGCCAAAAAAATTTTCACAGAAAAATTACAACTCCACTTCATGTCAGGCACCGGATCGCGTGCATTTCATTTTCTTTAAGTAGAGTGGACTGACTAAAAAGAGCGCCTCTTCCTATTTGCGTCCACCCATCCACAAACATGATCACGCCACAAATTTGTGAAATCAATGGGATGAAAAATTTCTTCAAACGGAAATAGTTGTGTAGGCTTTGAGAAATCTAGGAGGCTCCCACGGAGCCCGGATCGCGCCGTGGTCATTTTCTATAAACAGGAGGCTCCGATGGAGCCGCGAGATCTTGTTCGCAATTATATTTTTCGAGATGAAAATCAGAATATCCTATTCATTCATGTGTCACCTGTGTGCGATCGAATTTGATGAAAAAACCATCCGGCACATTGGGCTCCCTTGGAGCCTCCTGTTTATAGAAACGTCGTAACCTGCTCACGATGGCTCCGTAGGAGCCTCCTTGGATCTCGCTGTATCAATCATTCCGGCACACGATCACCACAAATTGGGAAATGCGTGCGATGATCTTTGGCGAATGCATTAAAATTAATTTAGGCGAGCAACGCGGGTGCGAAGCTCCTCTCAAGCCCGAAATTCTTCCTTGTTCTAGATGTGGTGAATCACGCATTTTAGAATATCCGGCTCATTTAGGAGCCCCCTGTCTCTAGAACAATCAGAAGTGAGCAAGAAAGCTCCGTGGGAGCCCCCTGAATTTGTGCGAACATGAGTACCCTTTTTTTGCATGAAATTTCATCGTGTCCCCGACAATTACGGCCTAATTTGGCAATTTGTGGACCTTTCTCCTATGGTCATTATCTTCAAAATGAAAGCAACAAGATTATTCGTTTAGCCTAATCGTTATCCTAATTTTCTATGCCTGTGACAAACCGGCCGAGGCGAGACCATCAAAAGGGCAGCGAAACCTTCTTATTTTTCAAACAAGGAGAAGAGTCTGGTGGCCTGTGCTGGCTAAACTTCAATTTTTCAACAACAGGGGCTATTTTTCACCCTCAATTTGTCTTTTCCGTGAGTACTATACTGCTTTCTTTAGCATATGATTTCGTCTGGGCATCAAGTAAATATGCGTGAATCGCTTCGACATCTTCCACGGACAATGAATTGCTAAAGCTAGCCATACCGTTTTGCGACAGAATACCTCCCAGGACGATCTCTTTGAATAGTTTGTGTTTTGCTTCGCTTAATTTGGATAGATCGGGATGCAAGGAAGAACGGTTCGAACCTATATTGCCATGACAAGCCGCACAATATGAATCGTACTGTAAAAACCCCTTAGACACCAAATCCCGCCTGATTTCACCGTCAGGTGGAGCAGGGGTAGCAATTTCCTTTACTAATGGAGGCAAAGGGGTAGCAATGCCGCCGAGCTTAAAAGTAAGGATACGGCCAACGTTTTCATATTTATGAAAAACGGCATCTTGCGGATAACAACACATGGGCGCCCCACCGTATCCGGCCATAACGGAGATGTATTGTTCACCATCCAGGCTGTAACTGACAGGCGCAGCCATAATGCCCGTACCCGTAAATATTTCCTTTAGCTTTTCTCCCGTGTGTGCATCGTATACCTTTAAATAACCTGTTCTTGTCCCCTGAAAAAGTAAACCCGGCGTTGATAATGTGCCGCCGTCAGGTGCCCCGTCCGTTACTTTCCATGCGGCTTTTTGTGTCACAGGATTCCAGGCTAACAAACTCTCGGAGGGTATGGTGTCGGTAGAATCTTTTACCTGGTGCCTGATGCTTTTAAAATCAAATAAAACATTGTAATCTATTGCAGTACTGTACTGATCGGGTTTCCAATTGTAGTGTTCCACTTGTTTATACACCATAGGCAGATTGTGTTCAGGAATGTATACAAGTCCTGTCAGCGGGTTAAACGACATAGGTTGCCAATTATGCCCACCACTGAGTGTGGGCATAACGAGTTTGGGTTCGTCTTTGTACCAACCTTGTTCTGTCTTAACGGGTTTACCTGTTTTTAAATCCACGTGACTTGCCCAGTTTGCCCGTGTGTATTTCTCCGCCGAGAGGAGCTTACCTGTTGCTCTATCTAACACATAGAAGAATCCATTTTTTGGCGCCTGCATTAAAACTTTTCGCTGCGCTCCATCGATCTGAATATCGGCCAGAACAATATTCATGGTGGAAGTATAATCCCAGATCTCTCCCGGTGTTGTTTGATAGTGCCACACCAGTTTTCCGTTATCCGGATTGATAGCTAGTATGGAACAGAGGTAAAGGTTATCGCCACCATTGGGACTTCGATACCAAATGGGATAGGGGGTGGAATTGCCCGTGCCGACATACAGCAGGTTAAGCTCTGGATCATAGGCAGACTCCCCCCATGACGTTCCGCCACCGCCGGCCTCCCAGTTAGAATTCGGATCCCATGTTCTTGCTGCTAACCCTACCTCTACATGCTCTGGATCGTTTTTTGGATCACCGGGCACGATGAAGAACCGCCACTTCTGCTCGCCACTCTTCAGATCAAACGCAGTGATGTAACCCCGAACGCCAAATTCCCCACCGGAGTTTCCAATAATCACGACATTCCCGGCGACTTGGGGAGGTCCTGTTATCGTATATGATTTCGTACGATCGGTAAATGAATCTTTCTTCCAGATTTCAGTGCCTGTTTTCGCATCAAGACAGGCCAGGTAGCCATCCAGTGTACCCACATATACGCGGCCTTCCCACACCGCTACGCCCCGATTTACTACGTCACAACATACTCTTCGTCCGTAGGATGCATCAACCAATGGATTATATCGCCATTTTTCCTTGCCAGTCCTTGCATCTACGGCATACACAAAACCCCAGGCACCAGAAGTATACATGATGCCATCGACCACAATTGGTGTCGCTTCGAGACCGCGGTGCACATTGCTTACCGTGTTGTGCGCATCATATTCCCAAGCAAAGCCAAGGTCTCTAACATTGTCACGATTGATTTGCTCGAGCGGCGAAAAGTGTTGCATGAGATAATTGCCACCGAGGGCAAGCCACTCTTCCGGCTGCCGGTTGAGGAGACGATCTTTATCAATCCATCCCGGACGGCTTTGTTTGCAATTTATGGCCAATAGAAGAACGAGGAGGACGTGGAGGATCTTCTTCATAATGGTTAGGGTGTGCAGGAGTAAGCTATGAAAACGGAAGCAGATAACAAAACCCTTGGAGGTAACATAAATGATAGATGGTTATAGAAAGATCATAACTTACATGTAGGTGTGCGGACTTTATTATAAATAAAGAGTATGGCAATTTTAAGAGAAAGTCTTGCAGTTTTTCTAAGGCTGAAGCACTTTCGACTGTACCCAATCACCCTCAAAGGCAACCATCTGTGGAAATCTCATGGCCGTAATTACAAGAATTGCGTGCATACACTTGGTGAATAACCTTTCAACTCACCAAGATATGAAACCACTTAATGCCATTTGTTTCATTTTGATGTTCGCTCTTTCCATTCACATTTCCGTTGCTCAACTTTCAGTAAAGTATAAGACATATGAGCAAAAGTGGTCGAAGGGATTACGTTACGGCTTGTTCAAGCCGGCCAACTATGATCCTGAAAAGTCGTATCCACTTATCCTTTATCTTCATGGAGCTAATGATACCATTTCCCGGGATATAGCCTGGTATCATGAGTCCATACAGCGCGATAATCCCCTCTTTGTATTGACGCCGAAGTGTACAAATGCAAATCAAGGTTGGGGGAATACATGGACTGATGTCCATAGTCCGGCCATGGTGACCACATTGCATGTGCTGGATTCATTGGTAAGTAAATACAATATAGACAAGAACCGACTCTATGTTTTCGGCATCTCAATGGGAGGATTTGGAGTTTTTTCTGTCCTGGCGAAAGAGCCTGAAAAATTTGCAGCCGGTTATGCTATATGCGGGGGGTCAAGCGAGAAAGTCGCAAAAAAATTGCTCAATACACCATTATGGATATTCCATGGTGAGGTCGATGATGTTGTTGGGGTACAATATTCACGACAGATATACCGAGAGATCAAAATGGAGGGCGGCCAAGTAGTTAGGTATACAGAATACCCTGGAGTTAAACACAATAGTTGGGAAAATGTATCGCGGGAGAAAACGTTACACCGCTGGCTGCTTCAGCAGGCAAAGAATAAAATGGTGGAATCTCCGCATCAACCAACAGACCTTCAACAAAAATTGCTGCTTAACAACACGGTAGACCTACGATGGAGTAGCCCTACAGTTACTAAAAACATTAACAGCGAGACTTGGTATTATAAGATATACCGGGATAACCAGCCTATCGCCGAAATTGATGGAGGTATGACTAACTTCAACGATACTGCGGTTAAACAAGGGTTTAATCATCGATATTACATTGTAGCCATAAACTATCATTTTAAGGAATCAAAACCTTCGTCGACAGTGAGTGTGGACGTACCGTAAAAAAGCGGTAGCTGCCAGCGAGCATTATACTGAAAGTTCACAATAATTTCGCTATATGGCCTATTGAGATTTTCCCCTTGCCAGAATTGGCAAGATCGTCTCCACCTTTCCGTTGCGAATGCCATACATGAAATCATACAAGTTGATGACTGGGTCGCAGTGTGGGACGATGAGTTCCAGCATGTCGCCAACCTTATAGACTTTGGAGGCGTTTTCAAAGGTGATTGTTCCATATTCATCCGATCCCGCCGCATATGCAAACCCTGGTTCCCCGATAACAAAGGGGCTGGGTCGATTTAATGTCAACGCTTTCGTTCCGGAATCTGTAATCAGTCGCCCGGGATAATTATTATTGATGATGGTAGCAAGCACCGTAAGCGAAGGCGTAAAATCATCATACGCCTTTTCGTTTTTCTCACCTCCGATTTCTATGTACTGACAGTCCATAAACAAATAACTTCCCACCTGAACATCTGTGAATCCCGGAAATTCCTTCACCATATTATAGGTTCCGGTTCCTCCTCCGCTGAAAATCTCCATGTTCAATCCAGCTGCTTTCATCTTTTCGTAGGTGGACACAATGGGCTCAAAATTTTTTAATGCTTTTGCCCGCCGGTTTTGGAAACCCATCACATGCTGAACTCCGCCGTCATATGCAAGTATGCCTCGAAATTTGAGGTTGGGCATTTTGTCCACCATCTGCGCAAGCGCAAGTGCGGGGGCTCCGGCAATAACGCCTGACCGTTTCATTACATCAATATCTACTACTACATCAGCCGTGATTCCTGCCGCCTTAGCGGCATCCTGAAGGTCGCGGGCATTCTGTGGATTATCTGTGGCCTGAATGAATCCCCTATATTTTTTTCTCAGCGCCATTGCTTTCTGCACCTTCGCTTTTGAAATATTTACACCGGTCATGAGAACATTGCTGATCCCATTGTTCAACATAATTTCAGATTCTGAAAGCTTTGCCGTGCAGACGCCAACTGCTCCAGCCGTTACCTGCATCTTTGCTATCGCCGGACATTTATGAGTTTTAACGTGAGGCCTCACCGCCACACCTGTTCCTTTCAGTGCTTCATGTACAGCGTTGAGGTTTCGTTCCATCTTTTCAAGATCGACGCATAGGGCAGGCGTGTCAAGGTCCCATTTTGATTTACCGATGTCTGATAAGGCAACATCAAGTGTGAGAGCGGGCGATGAACGAGGCAAGAAGCCAGCAACTCCGGCCAATGCTCCGGTTCGCAAAAATTTGCGACGGTCCAGCGGTTGAGACATGTTAAGCTATTAATGTTATGGTTAAATTAAACAAAAAGGCTCAAGGAAATCATTTCAATCCCAATTTTGTGATCCTCAAACAACCTTTTTATAAACACTTCGAGGGGGCACATTCAATCGATAACGTTTGTATGCGATTTGTTTCGTACCATGTTCATTCAAATGTTTTGAACCTGCTTTCCGCTGCAAAATCGTCCCAAGGTAGTTTTGATTGGTATTGATATTCTCTCCACTTCAAGATTTTCCCATTTTCAAATTTCATGATGACAATTCCATGATACTGATTATTCAGGGCAAATGTATATTCACCAAATCCAATCTGTTTTTCTTCGCTGAAGGCGAGGTTATGCCACTCCATTCTCATCGGACGCTCAAACCCAGTTTCTCCCCCAAAAAATTCAAATATTTCCTTCCGCCCTTTATATAACTGATTGCTGGGTGGTTCTTCATATACCGCGTCTTCATCAAAATATTTGGATGCATATACGGCGTTGCCTTCGTTCCAGCCCTTAGCAATATTTTTCGCTATTTCTGTAAACGACTTTTCATCAAGGGCCACTTTGGAACATTGTGTCAATAGAATTATTGGAAGCAGGATAGTTAGACGCATATTCTTGTCAATTACGGAATAATAAAAGGCTGTAACTTTATATGTGATCTGCTACTCGACCTCCGGCCTTGATAATCACTTGTCCTTCCTAATCGAAATTATCGAGGCTTTACAATTTTTTTTACAGCGTAGGTAATAAATCTCTCAAAAGGTTTGGCGGTGAGCGAATCCAACATCGCTATAATCGTGCTGACAATAACAAAATAAACTATATCGCGATCAGAAGAAAGCAAGTAATGCACCAGGATCGACCAGAAAAAAACCAGAATGAACCTAATAACTTTAGCTTTCATCCTTCTAATTTAATCTATAATGCTAATTTAATCTATAATGCCACGTCATGAAAACAAAGCCATCCTGCGCAAACTGAAGAATTGCGTGCAAGTAAGTAAGTAACTAAATATATTAGTTTACTTGACTAATAATATTAGTTTATCGTTCTTTGAGTTTCAAGTATTTTGAAGGCGTATGTACGCAGAAAGAGCCAAAATCATCTCGCAACTACAGCAGGAGATTCTTCTCCTCGAAGGACTGAAGCTTTCAAACGCTGCTTCTGTGGAAATCGGTCTTGGTCCAATCTTGAATGCCTTCCCCAATTCAACTTTTCCCTTGGGAGCGGTTCATCAGTTCCTATCCACAGGGATTGAAGGTAAGACCGCCACCATAGGATTCATAACGGGTCTGTTGTCGCCACTCATGGGCAATGGAGGAATCTCGGTGTGGATTAGCGCAATGCGAACAATTTTTCCACCTGGCTTAAAAAACTTTGGAATCTCCCCTGATCGATTCATATTCATCGATTTGCAGAAAGAAAAGGACCTTCCTTGGGCGATGGAGGAGGCGCTGAAATGCGGTGCATTAACGGCAGTAATAGGAGAAGTGAAGGAAATTGGTTTCACTTCATCCCGACGGCTTCAGCTGGCTGTAGAGCAAAGTAAGGTAACAGGATTTGTTCTTTGCAACGATTCACAAAAATTGAATACTACGGCATGCGTCTCGCGTTGGAGAATCTCCCCGCTGCCAAGTGGCGCAGTGGATGATCATCTCCCGGGAGTTGGATTTCCAAAGTGGAAGGTGGAGCTGTTGCGAATCAGAAATGGGAGATCTGGCATGTGGGAAGTTGATTGGAGAGGAGGGAGATTCGTGTCGGTTCGAGAGAATATGGCGATGAATGTACTTTCGCG
>JAICGJ010000105.1 GCA_025923195.1 Chryseolinea sp. | reverse complement strand
GTATATTAAAGAATGTATAGGATCAGTTTTAGCGCAGGAATTTCAAAATTGGGAAATGCTAGTGGGAGACAACGGTTCGACTGATGGAACGAGAGAATATTTGGCCGGGCAAACCGATTCAAGGATCCATATTTATTATCATGAAGTAAATCTCGGAATTTCCGGAAACCTCAATTTCTTGTTTAACAAGGCCAATGCTCCACTGGCCTACATCTTGTGTGCCGATGATTATTTCCACCCTAGGGCATTGAACAATGTAATTAGCGAGTGGAGTTCGTCAAAGCCAAGTGTAGTTTTTATTTGCTTTAGGCCTGATGCAGGTGACTCCAAACTGAGGCGATATTCGCATAGCGTCCTCCCTGAAAATATTCCCGCGTCGAAGTCAAGATTGGCCTTCTTTCTCTTTGGCAATTTTACAGGTAATGTATCTAACGTTTCTGTAAAAGTCTCAGCCGTTATTTCTACAGGTGGATTTGTTGGACATTTAAAAACAGCCCAAGATTTTGAAATGTGGTGCAGGCTCTCAAAAGACAATGATGTGATTTTAAGCCGTAAAAATGTAGTTTATGTAAGACGACATCAAGCGGCAGCCACGAATTATATGACTCAAAAAGGGGAAGATTATGGACCTTTAATTAGCATCTACGAAGATCTCATTGAACAATTATCAATAGATTATGAACGCAGGAAATTGATGTCATACTTTAATACCCAAATTTGCTCCCAATATTTCCGGACGGCGATAAAGTATGCTCTTTCGGGAAGATTAACATTCATGAAGACCGTGTTAAAAACCAAATCACCGATCTTATGGAATGTCTGGAGTCAGTTGTTAATATGTACTCCGCTGGCGCTGTCGGAAAATTTACGAGAATATATTGGGATAAAATTGGCTCGAAATTTCATGGACAAGGATAAAATGAACAATTAGCTTTGGAAAAGAGGGTATCCAGACGCTGCTCGCCGTGCCGTAATAATTGTCCCGACATATCATCGAAAATGAGATCGTTATTGGTGAACTTTGGCGATAGTCAAGCACCAGTTTGATATTGTTATTTCCGGGGTTGTCCCGCTGCAATGAATCAGCCGTCGTCGACACACTCACAAAAAGAAACCTGGATCCGTGGCCGGAGAATACCGAAGAATTTTTATAATTTCTGACAAATAAATACCAATAAATGTATTGATCAAGTTAGATGTAATCCATTTATCTGTGCCTATTATTTTTTTTCGAAATTGATATGGACTGTTTCGCAACCTTTGTCAAATCTGATCCCATTTTACCACTTGGTGGCCGCAGGATCAACATATAACTTTTAGTTCACCAATGTCAGCCGTCAAATCTTATAGGTCAGTACCGTAAATGAAACACGCTCAATAGTTTTATCTTAGCAGAGTTCTTTACTTCACCAATACGATTGAAAAAATGAAATACCGGATTTGTTTTATCCTATTTTCTTACATCCTCATACAGTGTACTGGCTCTTCTGAAAAATTATTTAACCCAGTTTCCTCTGCGGTTACGGGTATTACGTTCTCCAATACGATCATGGCCGGGGATTCTCTTTCTGTGCTTGATTCGGAATACCTATACAATGGAGGTGGTGTGGCCATTGGAGATATTAATAATGACGGACTTCAGGATATTTATTTTACCGGGAACATGGTCTCCAGCCGGTTATATCTGAATAAAGGCAATTTAAAATTTGAAGACATCACGCAAAAGGCTAACGTAGGAACAACGACTTGGGCCAACGGAGTGTCGATGGTGGACATTAATCAGGATGGATTCAAAGATATTTTCGTGTCTGTTGGTGGCACCAGGAAAACCGCGGAAAATGACAGGACTGACCTTCTTTTTGTTAATAACGGTGATGAAACGTTTACTGAATCGGCTGTTAGCTATGGGTTAGCCGATTCGGGGTATGGAATCCACAGCACCTTTTTTGATTACGATCTGGATGGAGACTTGGACATGTATTTGTTGCGCAATTCTTTCGTCGATTATCATCGCAATGCATCAAAACCCAAACTAATCAATGGGGAAGCAGCTTCAACGGATAAATTATTTCGGAATAATGGTGACTTGACCTTTACCGATGTATCAAGAGAAGCCGGTATACTGATCGAAGGTTTTGGGCTGGGTGTTGTAGTATCCGATATCAATGAGGATGGCTGGCCTGATGTCTATGTTTCTAACGATTTTATTACTAACGACCTTTTGTACATCAACAATCATGACGGCACCTTTACGAATAGGGCAGCGCAGTATTTAAAACATCAGACATTCAATGGTATGGGTACCGATGTTGCTGACTATAACAATGATGGTTTGGTGGATATCATAGTGCTCGACATGCTACCTGAAGATAATAAGCGCTGGAAATTAACCAGTCGTGGAAATAGCTATGATGAATTTCAAAATGGAATAAAGAATGGCTACGAGCATCAATATATTCGCAACACGCTGCAGTTAAATAACGGCAATGGTACATTCAGTGAAATCGGACAGCTTGCGGGCGTAGAGGCAACAGAGTGGAGTTGGAGTGCTTTGTTTGCCGACTATGATAACGATGGTTTAAAAGACTTATTCATCAGCAATGGATATAAGCAGGATATCATCAATCTTGACTTTATCGTGTACGGCGACGAAGAACAATCCATGGGTTTGCCTGCTGCAGAAGACAAAGAAAGACAAGCTCTTTTGGATGAACTCCCTGGAATTAAGATCCACAATTATATCTATAAAAATAAAGGTGATTTAACCTTTAGCGATGAATCAGAAGCATGGGGAATGTCTATTCCGGATTATTCCAACGGCGCAGCCTATGCTGATCTGGATAACGATGGAGATCTGGAACTTATAATCAACAATATTGATGAGGAAGCATTGGTATGGGAAAGCCGCGCGAGACAGTCCAACGAAAAAGCCAAATCAAATTATTTGAGAATTTTATTAGCCGGACCTTCACAAAATAAGGAAGGTTTGGGAGCGAAGGTTTTTATTAGAAATAAAGGAGTTCTGCAGTACCAATATTTTAGTCCGTTTCGCGGATATCTTTCTACAGTTGAACCTTATCTTCATTTTGGCCTCGGTGAGTGGAACCAGGTAGATAGTGTAGAGGTAATATGGCCAGATGGAAAGTATCAACTCATTCAGCATGCAAAGGCGAACCAGGTTCTGAAAATTGATTATGCTTCTGCCAAAGAACGCATCGCGCCTGAAGAATCTATTTCTTCAACTTTGTTTGATGACGTTACGAAAGATTTGGGAATAGCTTACCTTCATCAGGAAAATACTTTTGTTGATTTCAAACTGCAGCCTACGTTGCCACACATACACTCGCGCAATGGCCCGGGGGTTGCGGTAGGCGATGTGAATGGAGATGGCCAAGAGGATTTTTATGTTGGAGGTGCTACTGGATTTGCTGGAGCAATGTTTGTGCAAATTCAGGATGGAAAATTTGAAAGAAGATCCACTCCCGGTATAGATAGTCTTTCTGAAAAATTGGGTGTATTGTTTTTTGACGCCGATAACGACAATGATTTGGATTTGTATTGTGTAAGTGGAGGATCGGAACAAAAGAAAGGATCGGCATTATACCAGGATCATTTGTATTTGAATGATGGCAACGCGGGTTTTACGGAAGCGTTGGAAGCCCTGCCTGAAATTCGCCAGAGCGGATCCTGTGTGGTTGCAGGTGATTATGACCGGGATGGAGATCTTGATTTATTTATAGGCGGACGGATAGTTTCTGGAGAATATCCAATGCCTGCTGGTAGTTATTTATTAAGAAATGATAGCCAGGCAGGTTCATGTCGTTTTACCGACGTAACCCAGGAAACAGCAGCGGGTCTGCAAAACATAGGAATGGTGTGCTCAGCTTTATGGAGCGATTATGATAATGATGGTTGGCTGGATCTAATCGTGGCAGGAGAATTTATGCCCGTAACATTTTATCATAACGAGAACGGGAAATTAGTAAATGCAACGGATGAAACAGACTTGGATTACACCTCGGGGTGGTGGAACAGTTTGGTTGGCGGAGACTTTGATGCTGATGGAGATACTGATTACATAGCGGGAAACCAAGGATTGAATAGTCACTTTCATGCGACAGAGAAAGAGCCATTGTGCGTATATGCCAGTGATTATAATAAAGACGGACGGCTGGATCCTGTGATGAGTTATTACGTTCAGGGGAAAAAATATGTCGGTCATTCCCGTGACAATCTCATTGACCAAATCAATACTATACGAGCCCGTTTTCGAACTTACACCGACTACGCAAATGCAACTTTTGAAGAAAGTTTTTTACCAGAAGAATTAAAAGAGGCTTTTGTAGTTTGCAGTCAACGCTTTGAAACCAGCTACCTGGAGAATTTAGGAAAAGGAAAATTTAGGATTTCAAGCTTGCCCTTAGTCGCGCAGTTTTCACCTGTATACGGTATGGTAACGGGAGACTACGATCATGAAGGCAACCTGGATGTGGTGTTAGTAGGCAATTCCTATGCGCCGGAAATTTCCTCGGGTCGCGATGATGCCTTGATTGGATTGTATTTAAGGGGAGATGGAAAAGGTAGTTTTACCCCTGTTTCGATAGCACACAGCGGATTTCTGGCGGATAAGGATGCAAAGGGTCTGGCAAAATTGATACTGGGAAATGGCCGTGAATTGATGATTGTGGGGAATAATAATAGTGCGGTTCAAGCCTATGTTACTCGTCAGGCGGGAGAGTACTATCGTGCTGAAAAGAATGATGCATATGCATTAGTCACATTAAAAAATGGGCACAGCTACAAACATGAATTTTATTATGGATCAACGTATCTTTCCCATTCCTCTCGCAGTTTGAAATTTTCTCCCGATATAACCGCCATGAAGGTGTTTGATTTTGAGGGTAACAGCAATGACATCGAATTAGGCGCAGTCAATAATCTCCCCAAATAAAATGAACACCCGAGAATTTAAAGTGATGATAAGGAACGAGTGGTGAAATTCAGATGAAAAATACTTTTAAAGCTTGAGATCATTTGAATGTTGCAGGAAGTGGTAGGTAAAAATACCTGGTTACGCTTACATCGAGATAAACTGCGTCTAAGCCGTAGCTTTTCGATAGGAATAAACCAACACTACTACTCCGGCCAGGAAAAATGAAACGCTCAAAACCTGCCCAGTGCTCAACGCCATTCTTTCCCCAATAGGAGCCTGATCTATTTTCAGATAATCGTAAATAAAGTGCAAACCCCAAAAAGTAATAAGGAAAAAGCCGAGAATTCTTCCGGGAGGGGTGTTCACTTTGTGTTTCCTCCAATACCCAAACAAGAATGCAAAAACAAGTAGACAGGAAACGCCTTCATAAAGTTGCACAGGGTGCCTGGCAATGCCGATGGTCCTCACTCTGGCTATATAGTTATCTTTTTCTACAAAGATCGTATAGTGCAAGGGTTCGGTTCCAGGTTCATATACAAATTCAGAACGGTCGAAAAGGTAGGTCTTTACATCACCCAGGAGAAATTCTTTTACTATTTGTTCCGTTACGCCGGGGTTGAAAAATAAGTAAAGGATAATCGGGCTATGGCTTATCCTGTCAACCTCTCGTTCCTCGTCTTTTTTCACGCTGACAAAATCCAGTGGATTTTTCCCGCCGGGGTTCCGCATGATACAGCAGGGGACTTTCAACAGCCCGTCTGTAATGGGTCTTATGAATACAGTGCCCAAGAGTGAATCGGTAGGTCGGCCAATAGGTTCTGAGTTAAAAAAATTACTAGCGAGGATGAAAGCACCTGCAAGCGCAACGACGATTACAAATCTGTCGAGAACCTTGAGATAACCGTGTACGGACTTGTTCCTCCGGCTATAAATCAAGAGGGCCAATAAAATTCCGAATGCGGCGCCATGACTCGAAAGTCCCTGAAGCCCGGTGAAATGAAAAACGGGCTGAAATTCGAATGGAAGAAAAATTTCGAATGGTTTTGACCAAATTAAATCAGGTTGAAAAAAAATTACATGCCCAAGCCTGGCGCCCAACACACTAGAAATAACTATGTATAACGTAAGGGTATCAACATCCTTTATAGGCTGGTCTTCTTTTTTGTAGATATGTAAAAGAATTTGCCGGCAGAGTACAAAACCCAATACGAAAAGCACTCCGTACCAACGCAAGACAAATGAACCTATTGAAAATAATGCAGGACTTCCGTTCCATATAATGTAGTTAACCATAGTTTATATTGATTTCTATTAGCCCGCACGGACAATATAATTAAAGCTATTAAATACTCCTTAAAAGAGATTCGTTATCGCAGGTCATGCATAATTGGCCGTGCAACTTAAAAATAGGACGTGATCTAGTATTTGTTTATTATCCTGTCAGTGTCGGGATGCGCCACAATACAAGATTGCCACCCGGATCATATGTGTCAATGCTTAAGGCATGCTTGAAATAATCAAGCACTTTTGATACTCCATATTCTGTACATCAGCATAGGCATATATCCCTAAATTCTGGAAGAAAATTCGGATCCTTCGTTACGAAATTGTCTGCATTCCGTTGAACGTAACAGGAGTCGAAGGAACCTTTGTCCGATTCGCTTATTACACCTTGTACATGTGTCATAAGAAGTATCAAAACACAAATCAATAAGGCAAAAACTGAAAATTTTGTCTTGTTCTGCTGCTTCTTAAAATGAACCTATTCAAGCACTATCGGAACAGGCTCTCCCTTGTAACGAACTAGCTTTCTCAACCGAGGGAATTAATTCTTTAATGATTAGAAATCAAGTAAACGATCATACAGATCGAGCCGCCGATCAGCCATATAAGTAGCATAATTGGCCCATGTATTTCTCATCTCTAAATCAATGGGCGCCGCAATAATTTCTTCTTTCCTGTCCGCTTCCGCAAGAATTTTACCTTGTGGTCCTACAATGACGGAATGCCCAAAGCCCCAGAGTTTTTTTTCTGTTCCTGTCCGGCATGACATCCCTACAAATACATTGTTTTCCAGGGCTCTGGTTATAGCCAAAGCTTTGGATTGCTCCGGACTCCAGCCCGCAGGCCCGCTAATTTCATCTGCGAACCAAAAAGTAGAATTGAGTATTACCTGAGCTCCCTTTAGAGCCAGACCTCTGATATATTCCGGAAATATAAGATCATAGCAAATCGTCATGCCCACCTTACCAAGTTCGGTATCCACAATTACTTCCTGATCACCATAACTAATATGTTCCTTTTCGAAGCTGAAAGGATGTACTTTACGATATTTGGCCACCAGCCCTTTTGTAGGTGAAATCATAATAGAAGTATTGTATGGCTTATTATTGTCGCCTTTTTCTATCATTCCGCCGCTGATCCAAATGTTCTTCTTGTCTGCCAATTTCTCCAAGAAAGAAACTGTTTTGCCGGGTATTTCTTCAGCGACTGAGTTCAAATCGAGGGAATAACCAGTGGTTCCGTATTCACAAAAAACAGCCATCCTGACTTCTTTATCTTCAATAGTATGAACCATGGAAGATATCTTTTGAAGATTGGTATTGATATCACCGAGAACGGAATCGATTTGTAAAACGGCTAGTTTTTTTTCAATTTTCATCTTGTTCTTTTGTTGCAAAGTGCCGAGCATATTTGACTTATCCAACAGGGAACTGTAGTAGCGATAAGCGCCGCACTCATCGCTTCTTTCAAAAAAATTCTTCTTGATTCTCCTGTTTATCAGACATCTGGTTAAAAAAAAATCAGACATCAGTATCTCTCCTGCCTATCTAGCAAACCCGTATAAACGACAGGAATTTATGTGTATGCTTTTCTAACAATTTTAGCCTGCGGAAGGTTGGAACACTCGAGCGTTCTTATACCTGCTTAACAGGATTATCCATAAATGGATTGGTTACGACAAATTACGTTTTGAACTTTCCGGAAATACAGGAACAGGCCTTTCATATCAAACTAGAAGTGAAGCATTATCGGAAAGTATAGCCAGCCTGTTGTGGATACCCCATTACATGGGGAGGATGAAGGAAGATGATGGAATTGTTGCAAGTTGAGGAATAGTTTTACACCGCATTCCAAAACACCACAGAGTTAGCTACCTTACCTTAGGAATCTCACGAAACAACAAATCAAACTCTTCATTGAAATCAATGTTCCAGGTTTAGAAAATTCCTGCAGCTTCTTAGATGACGGTTCAATTACCTGCACGACCACAAATCCAATAGAGGGGTGTTTACAACTATTATTAGTCGACAAACATCATTGGAACAAAGTAGCGGAGATTGCTATCACAATGAAAAAATTGAGCGTCCGATGTAATTGCTCATTAATGCACATGATTTATTATCGATGCAAAAAGAAGCAAAATCGGCTAGAACCTTTTAACGGGATCTATAAAGTGAGCCTGCAGGGATTCAAACCCCGAGTCTTCTGATCCGTAGTCAGATGCTTTATTCAGTTAAGCTACAGGCCCTTTAAGTAGTAAAAATTGGACTGCAAATGTAAAGAATAAATCAACTCAGCAAAACAAAACGGTTTGGCCCTGCCGTCAAAAAGCCTATTTTTGGACCTTCTTAGAATAACCATTTCGCATGACTTATAAATTAGCAGCATTCTTACTTCTGTCAACATTATCCTCAGCGGTTTTCGGTCAGACCGAGACCTCAAAAAAGGTGTCTAGACGACCTGATATACCAGGAACATTTGCACTAGAGTTCGGCTTTAACCAGGATTTGAGTGGGCCGAAAGAGTTCGACCTAGGATTTTGGGGATCCCGTTCAGTCAATCTCTACTACCAATATGACATCCGAATATTAAAATCAAGCTTCAGCTTTGTCCCAGGAATCGGCCTAAGCCTCGAGCGATACAAATTCAGCAATGAAAACACGTTAGCGTATGCCGATGGAGACCCTGGAAGCATAGTGATGGTCCCTCCCGCCGATGCTGGATTCGATGATATGAAGAAATCGCAGCTCATTACAAATTATGTAGAAGTGCCGCTTGAGATCAGGTACAGCACCAAACCAGAAGATCCTGCCAGAAGTTTTAAGGTATCTGTAGGGGGGAGGATTGGATATCTTTACGACTCCTTCACGAAGCTTAAATATAAGGAGGACGGCGAGGTTAAAAAGCTCAAGAACAAGGAAGATTTTAACTTAAATAAAATTCGCTACGGTCTGACAGGCAGAATTGGACTTGGCAATTTTAGCTTGTTCTGTTATTACAACTTGAGCCCCTTGTTTGAAGATGGCAAGGGTCTGAGTGACATCATTTCAGGTGAAAACTCGGTAAAGAACAATTTTAATACCCTCACGATCGGAATTTCACTAGCCAGTTTCTAGCGGGAAGAACTCAATGGCCAGGATAGTACCCAATTAGATTCTTTGCTCAGAATTCTGTTTTGGAGCCTTTTTAGCGTACGTAGGGCATGTGTACTGGCTGCATGCCGAGATAAAGGCCGCTAAAGCAAGAAAAGCAACAATTTTTTTCATTCTAAATAACTTTGGGTCTAACAAAAATATAATTCTTTATCATTAAAACAAATCCAGGGCCAACTATCTGACCTTCCTAAAACTATTGGATCATTAGGTTGCATCCCCTAAGATCACTGTTATCCAGCCGTCCCAACACCTCAAATGACCCGTCTGGATGCACTCTCCCAAGATCCTCAGTCTCTATAAAGGAAAGACTTTGCCAATTTGCTAAATCGACAACATTAATCCCCCCCGTTTCAGATAGTAACCCCTTTCTAAAGGGGTCGGTAATATCCCGGCTTATAATTCGCATCCATGGTGGAGAAAAAAACCGTGAATTTCCGGTGGTGCAATACGCTTGGGAAAGCAATTCTGTCATTCCGTATTCGGAAAACAGCGTTTTAACGTTAATTCTTGCATTTAACACGTCCTGCACCTCGTTTCGGGTCATTTCCCTCCGTTTTCCCTTCATTCCTCCCGTCTCAATAACGATACAGTGACTCAGATCCCCCGGGAATTTCTCAGCTAAATCCAATAACGCAAATGAGACGCCCCATAATATACATTTCCTGGAATCATTCTTGAGCACGGTCAGCTCGTCGACCAGTCGGTCATAATCATACAAATAAAAGGCTGAATGGGGCGACCCGCTTTCCCGTATCAGGTAGTCAACCATCGCAACTAATGATGAGCCACTTCGCTCCATGTAAGAGGGCAATAGTGCTAAAATGTGATAATCCGTGAGGGCACCAAAGAAGTATTCAAAGCATTTTCGCGCATGTTCTTGGTAGAAATGCAAGTCAGCAATCAGATGCCTGCTGGGCTGGCCACCGGTTGTGCCGCTGCTAGTAAAAACTGCCTGTTCTTGCCACTCTCCCGTCTTTATCGGGTGACTCTTAAAAAATGATATTGGGAGATAGGGAATGTTCTCTAGTGTATCCACATCGTCTGTTGAAACACCACAACCTTCTATGAAGGATCTATAGAGTAAATTATTACAGGCCTGAAATCTAAATAGATCTAGCGCAATATCTGTAAAGGAAGACTCGTTTACGGTATATATTTTCGAATCAAAACTTTTAAAACTTTCCAAGCGTTTAGTTAACTTGACATTTTCAAATTTAGAGATGAAACCGGTAAGGAGCGCACTATTGTTTGTTATTTCAGTTCTCGTCTTTAGCGCTTGCTTTAATCCACCTGAATATAACAACGTTCCAAGCATCGAATTCGAAGGAGTTTCGTTTAGTAAATCCCCTAGCGGCGAGGATTCATTGGTGGTGTCCGTTTCGTTCAAGGACGGTGACGGAGATTTGGGACTTTCCGCGAATTCAGGTCCTGATACCGAAAGTCCTTATCATGAAATCAACTTCTTTTCCAACGATAATGGGACACTTTATCCCATAAATGGAATCAGAATCGAGAATTTCAGTGGCTATACGTATAAAAAAGCTAAGACCACACCCAGAAATCCGTCCTACTACATCGAGCCGGAAAAAGCTACTGCAGAACTCATTACGCTGCAAAGCAGAAACGATGGGTTTACATTACCTACATTTACACCCCCTTATGACTGCTTCCTGAACGAGGAGTCTTACCTCAACGAGCGCCAAAACCCGGATACTATCTTTATTTTCCGAGAGAATAGTTATTTGATAAAGGATAAAATGACAATCGTCGATACGCTAGTCAGGAATGGTGATCCTAATGAATATTACTTTGTTGTTGTAGACTACTTTTATATCAAAACAAACCCTTACCAGTACAATTTTAAGGTCCAGTTTTTTGTGAAGAATAACGACGGTACCTTTTCAGAATTCGACTTCAGAAGGGAATATTGCGAGACACACGACGGCCGATTCCCGAGGCTCACTGATAAGGATAGGGCATTGGAAGGCGTGATAAATTATTCGATGGTAAGTTCCGGATTTCTGGCGACGTTCAGTATTAAAACGCTTAAGTTGGCCATTACAATCTATGACCGAGCCCTCAATACTAGTAATACGGTAGAGACGCCAGAGTTCAGGTTGGAGGAAATATAGCTACTTAATACAATGGAGTGAATTTGGTCGGCTCAACTTCCTCCATCACCTTGTATACTTTCTCAAAAACATCTTCGGCATTGGGCTTGGAAAAATAATCTCCGTCCGATGCATAGGCAGGACGGTGTTCCTTCGCGGTAATAGTAACCGGCTTTGAATCAACATAGTGATAAGCGCCCTGCTCTTCCATCACCTTTTGCATCATGAATGCTGTTGCGCCACCCGGTACATCCTCATCCGCAAACACAACGCGATTCGTTTTCTTCACAGAATCTAAAATGCTTTGATGAATATCAAATGGGAGCAGAGTCTGCACATCTATTACCTCACAAGAAATTCCAAAACGCTCGAGATCTTCAGCTGCCTCCATTACAATTCTGCACATAGAACCATAGGTAACAATTGTTACGTCTGTGCCAGACTTCAGGATTTCGGGGACACCGAGAGGCACTGTGAACTCGCCGATGTTGTCTGGTAATCTTTCCTTCAGCCGATATCCGTTCAGGCATTCAATGATAACCGACGGGTCATCAGATCTTAGCATGGTATTATAGAAGCCTGCTGCCTGGATCATGTTCCTGGGCGAAATAATGTATACGCCACGTAGTGAGCTCAGGAGCATACCTACTTGTGAGCCTGCGTGCCACACACCTTCCAGTCTGTGGCCCCGGGTTCTTACGATAAGCGGAGCTTTCTGACCGCCTTTGGTGCGATAATATAAACAGGCAAGGTCATCGGATAGCGTTGGTAAAGCATAAATAAGGTAATCGAGATATTGAATTTCAGCGATAGGTTTCAATCCACGCAACGCTACGCCTATACCTTGTCCAACAATCGTGCATTCCCGGATGCCTGTATCAGTCACCCTTAGCTCACCATGCTTATTCTGCAAACCTGCAAATCCCTGATTGACATCGCCAATCTTTCCAACGTCTTCGCCAAAAGCCAGAACGCGTGGGTCTCGTGCGAGCGCCGCGTCAAAACATGCCTGCAAGACTTCGCGTCCGTCTACCAGAGGCGATGCATCTGAATATACGGCGTCTACCCTATCAACATTAAGTGCCGATTCGGCCGATGAGCTGTACAAATGTGAACTATACCGGTCAAAATTATCTGTCTCCGCATTTCTCAACCATTCTGTAAGTTTTAGTTTAGCTTCACTGTCACCGGCTGCCAGATAACGAATGGCTTTCTTTGCAGCGCGCATGGTTTCCAAGCGTGTTGGATTTATTGCCTTCACGAGGTCATTCCTGATGCTTGTTATTTCAGCCGAGTTATTGCCTTGTTGTATCGCACTCTCGAGGATTTCCGTGACTTTGTTCTGGTCTTTGCGAACATCGTTAGCAAATGCTTTCCACGCCCTTTCTTTCGCCTGTCGCGCAGAAGCTTTTGCCTCTTTTTCAATTGCATCCATTTCTTCAGGTAAGATCATGACCTCATTGATGATCCATTGCCGCATCCGGCGTATGCAATCATGTTCGACCTCCCACGCCAGGCGTTCTTTGGACTTGTAACGTTCGTGTGAACCTGAAGTTGAATGGCCTTGTGGTTGAGTCATCTCTTCAACATGAAAAAGAACGGGAACATGTTCTTCCCGGCAAATGACTTCAGCACGCTGGTAAGCTTCAATCAAACCGATGTAATCCCATCCCTTGACCGTTAATATCTCAAAACCCTTTTCTGTCGCGGTACGCTGGAACCCTGACAACGCTTTGGATATACTCAACTTCGTAGTATGATATTCCTGAGGTACAGAAATTCCGTAATCATCGTCCCACACGGATACTAGCATAGGCACTTGCAATACACCAGCCGCATTGACAGCTTCAAAGAACATTCCCTCGGACGTCGATGCATTCCCGATCGTACCAAATGCAATTTCGTTCCCTTTGTTTGAAAGCGACGAAAATTCCTGGAGTACGGGATTTTGACGAAATAATTTTGAAGCATACGCGAGACCAAGCAGTCGCGGCATTTGGCCTGCAGTCGGTGATATATCGGCACTGCTGTTTCGCGTCTCAGTCAGGTTGATAAAACGCCCTTGATCGTCAAGAAAACGAGTAGCGTAGTGACCATTCATCAAACGGCCGGCGGATGCAGGATCAGCTCCCAGACTTGTATGAGCATATAATTGCGCGAAATATTGCTGTACGGTGAGTTCGCCGATGGCAAACATGAACGTCTGGTCACGATAATATCCGGCACGAAAGTCACCCTTGCGAAAAACTTTTGCCATCGCGATTTGCGCCACTTCCTTACCATCACCAAAAATACCAAACTTAGCCTTCCCCATGAATACCTCCTTTCGACCGATAAGGCTGGCTTCGCGGCTTTCCACAGCAAGGCGGTAATCTGAAAGAATTTCCTTCACCTTGGTCTGCGAAAATTTTGTCTTCACTTCTTTAGTTACGCTCAAATTTGTAAGGGTTGAAAGTGAATGATTGTTATCAGTCAAAAATAGAAATTACCGGTAACTTTCAAAAGGCTGCAATTCCGATCAAACCAATTCAATCTTACATAGGTTCCGACCGTTGTCAAAATCGCAAGTAATCAGCCTTTTATGCCATCTGTTTACCATCTTTCTCAACAGCTAGTCTATAAAAAGGTTTGACGCTTTCCAATAGTGGATTACCTACTTAGGCCTATATTTGCTCAGTCTATAAAACGATGACTGTATGATTATTGGTGTTCCTAAAGAAATAAAGAACAATGAGAACCGGGTGGCCCTAACACCTGCTGGCACACAGGAGTTGGTGAAACGAGGCCACGAAGTTTTGGTACAATCGTCAGCTGGAATTGGAAGCGGTTTCAGCGACGAGGCGTACGTCAGGGCTGGGGCAAAGATGCTGCATGATGCTGCGGAAGTTTTTTTACAAGCCGAAATGATCATCAAAGTCAAAGAACCAATTGAAGAGGAATATAAACTTATACGCAAAGGTCAACTCGTGTTCACCTACTTTCACTTTGCATCGTATGAACCTCTGACAAAGGCAATGATGGTGAGTGGTGCTGTCTGTCTTGCCTACGAAACGGTCGAAAGGTTAGATGGAACCTTACCGTTACTAGTACCCATGTCGGAAGTAGCTGGCAGAATGGCAGTCCAGGAAGGAGCCAAGTATTTGGAAAAGCCGTCGAATGGACGGGGAATTTTACTTGGCGGAGTGCCAGGCGTGAAGCCAGCGCAGGTGCTGATTCTCGGCGGCGGTGTAGTTGGCACAAACGCAGCGAAAATCGCAGCAGGTATGGGTGCCGATGTAACAATAATGGATCTGAATATCAATAGACTTCGGTACCTGGATGATGTAATGCCAAAAAACGTACACACTATTGTCTCAAATGAATATACGATCCGCGAATTTATTAAGGATGCCGATTTGATTATTGGAGGCGTGCTCGTACCAGGAGCCAAGGCCCCAAAATTGATAACGCGCGACATGCTCAAGGATATGCGCCCGGGTACTGTCCTCGTTGATGTCGCAGTTGATCAGGGAGGTTGCATCGAAACATGTAAACCAACCACTCATGAAAATCCAACTTACATCATTGACGACGTCGTTCATTATTGTGTTGCCAACATGCCCGGCGCAGTTCCTTATACCTCGACGCTCGCGCTAACCAACGCGACTCTCCCCTATGCAATTCGATTGGCTAATCAGGGGTGGAAAAAAGCTTGTCAGGAAAGCACAGAATTGAGGAACGGACTAAATATTGTGCAAGGTGAAGTTGTATATAAAGCTGTAGCCGATGCATTCACACTCCCTTACGAAGATGTAAGGAAGTTTCTTTGACGTTAAATCGTGGGCCTCAGTCGTATTGTGGCATATCGTCTATGACAACGCTATGGCTACTATCCCAGTCAATGCGACAGCAGATGTGTTTCATTCCGTTCGTGATGACAACGTATTTTGCCTTTAATGAATGGTTATACGTCGACGCCTGAAGAACCGTCCGGTCGCTCAGCTTTAAATCAGGAGCTTTGCATTCGATAACCATCCAGGGTGTTCCCTTGCGATCGAACACAACGATATCTGATCTCTTATGAAGGGTATTAAAAACAAGGCCCCCTTCAACTTTAATGAGTGCTTTGGGATACTTCAGGTGACAAATCAGATAGTGAATAAAATGTTGTCGAACCCATTCCTCCGGCGTCAATATCACATGACGTTTTCTTAATGAGTCGAAAATAAGGAGCTTGCCGTTCTCGTGCTTAAGGGCCACATCAAACGAAGGCAGATTGAGTTTCACCATATCACAAATTCATTGCATCGCAATCTCTTTCATTTGCATGAAGATCGTATATGCAATCATTTTAGGCCACATTTTTTATGATAACTTTATATTTATGAAGACGAAACAAGATATCGTTGCCAATTGGCTCCCCCGCTACACCGGACAATCTCTGGATAAGTTTGGCGAATATATACTGCTTACCAATTTTGATAATTATGTATCGCTATTTGCCAGTTGGCATAATGTACCCGTAAACGGTCTTGACCGCGCAATGAGAAGCGCAACGGCCGAGGGTATAACCATTATCAATTTCGGCATGGGTAGTCCAAATGCAGCGACTATCATGGACTGTCTTAGCGCCATCAAGCCAAAGGCCACGCTTTTCCTGGGTAAATGTGGGGGTCTGAAAAAAAATGAGATCGGTGATTTGATTTTGCCGATAGCGGCCATCCGCGGCGAGGGTACGTCAAACGATTACTTTCCTCCGGAAGTTCCCGCCTTACCTGCCTTTGCTTTGCAGAAAGCCATCTCGACAACTATACGCGATCATGGCCAGGATTATTGGACCGGAACGGTCTATACCACCAACCGACGCGTTTGGGAATGGGATGAGGAATTTAAGATATACCTGCGAAAGATCAGGGCGCAGGCTATTGACATGGAGACCGCAACCATTTTTTCCACTGCTTTTTCGAATAAGATCCCAACGGGTGCGCTATTGTTAATATCTGATCAGCCCATGGTCCCAGAAGGTGTCAAAACCGAACTAAGCGATAGCTCGGTAACAAAGAATTTTGTGGAAGTCCACCTGAAAATAGGCATCGATTCGCTAAAACAATTGATCAATAATGGAATTACGGTGAAGCACTTACGATATTAGGATTGCAGATTGTAGATTGACGATATCTATTTCATTCGCAGCCCTCCAAAGACGCACCCAATCTAAAATCTGAAATCTAAAATCTAAAAATCTAAAATTGTCTTGCCTGTGGATTTTTTCTTATATCCCCCGACTTCACGCCCAATAGCAGAATCATTCCGGCGATAAAATAGATCGTGAGAAACAAAGCGCTGTTTCGCATGCTCCCAGAAATTTGATTGATAAGACCATAGGAGAACGTACCCACAACTATTGACAAATTATAGGTGACGTCGTAGAAACTAAAATACGATGCATTGTCTTCTGTACCCTCGGGCATAAGCTTGGAATATGTCGCACGCGAGAGTGATTGAATTCCACCCATGATCAGTCCGACAATTGTTGCAAGTCCATAAAATTCATATTCCGTCGTGGTGAAATAAGCTCCGATACATACTGCACACCAAATGACCAGCATGGAAACCAGCGCGAACAGGTTGCCACTGTTAAACGAAAGTCGCGAGAATAACCATGCACCTAGTGCACCGACGAGTTGAATGATCAAAATGGTCATGATAAGTTTCGAACTTTCAAGTTTTAGTACATCTGTTCCAAACAAAGTAGCGAGATACATGATGGTTTGTACGCCTGAATTATAAAAAAAGAAGGCGATAAGATATTTCTTCAGATCAGGGTATCGCTTAAGACTTCGCGAAACCTTTACAATTTCATGATATCCCTTCGACCAAATGTCTCCAGTAGGGTTACGGTTGTAAATATTCTCCTGCAGAACTGAGAAAGGAATCATGGCAAATCCAATCCACCAGGCGCCAACCAACAAGAAAGTAAATCGGGTGGCAGCACCCTCGCTTGAAAATGCAAAAGAGTTGAAGTTCATAATCAACATAAGACAAATGACCATGAGGATTACACTACCATAGTACCCCATAGAATATCCGCGGGCACTCGTAGCATCGTAACGATCCTCCGTTACAATTTCAGGCAGAAATGCATCATAAAATACAAGGCTTCCTGAATAGCCTATACTTGCAAGGATGGAGCACAAGATGCCCCACCAAAGCATTGTAACATCGTCGAAAAAATAAAGGCCTATACACGATAGGCCTCCCATCCAAACGAAGAACTTCATAAACGCCTTTTTTCTTCCGGTATAGTCTGCAACACCTGAAAGAAAAGGCAACATTGCCGCTACCACGAGAAATGAGAAGGATAAGGCATAGGAGTATAAGACGGAATTCTGAAGAGTGTAACCCAGGAATAGAACTTGGTCGCTTCCTCCAATAGTTGTCACGGCTTTATAATAAATTGGAAAAATGGAAGACGTGATAACCAGGGAGTATACAGAATTTGCCCAGTCATACATATACCAAGCTCTCACGGTTTTTGGATTATTAAGCGCGACAGCCTTCGCGACGCTATGATTGGCCATAAAAAAAAAGCCCTACCAAGAACACCGGGCAGGGCAATTTATTAAACTTTATTGAAAAATTTATCGATCGATCTTTTGATTCGCTGAATATAAGAGCTTTCTGGCGTTAGCTCTTCTGAGTTCCGTTTCCACATCAGCAATCAAGCCACGCTTTGAATCCACATCCACTTTTAAAGATATGGTGATCGCATCGCGATCCACTTCATCAAGTTTTGCTTTTTCAGAGTTCACCCACTGAATCACACCCTTTGGCTCAATGAAAACATCATTTGCCTGAATCTTAGGCTCGGTACCGAATTGGTCAGTTTTCTTGGGTGCACCGATATACAAATAAGAGATCAAAGACTTTTTAGCCAGTGTTCTTAGCTGTGTAGCCTGGGGCATGTGCTGCTCGACATTGATATTTGTCTCTCGCATCTTTGTCGTTACCATGAAAAAGAACAGGAGCATAAAGACAACATCGGGCATCGATGATGTCGGAATATCCTGCTTGGTGTTCGCTTTTTTCTTAAACCTTGACATAAATTTTCCCTCGTTTTAGCCGCCTACTTTAGTCGGTTCAGCAATTGATAATGCCATTGGTATTTCGGGCAACCCATTTGGAAGAACGCCCCTACCTTTGTCATATTGTTGTCTCGTCAACTGATCCGCGTTTGGATCCGAAGCGATTTCCCTCCAGCGTTCAACGGTGACTCCAGCTCGTTCCGCATATATCTCATGATAAGAAGCCTGAATAGCATCCAACACATCGATAAATGCCTTGTGTGTTGTACCACGGTCGGTCTTAAAAGAAACAATTGCTTCCTGTGGATTATCTGAAGACTTGGGGTCTACTCCGTTATTCAAAATAAATGCCTTTATATCGTCGGTCAACTCGCGGTATGATGCCGTCCAAGGTTCTCCCTCGACCAATAATTTATCGAAGGAATTCACCTGGATTTTGAACAAATTCCTTTCTGGAATTTCAATATCTGTTTCAGGCGGCAGTGCCTCAGGTGGAGGAGGCAGTTGAATCATCAATCCCTTATCGCTGGCCACTGTTGTTGTCATTAAGAAGAATGTCAAAAGCAGGAAGGCAATATCCGCCATGGAAGCATTAGGGATTTCTGGAGTTGATCTAGCCATATTACTTCAGAGCTTTGCTGATTTCAGAATAGACAAGTGCAAGAACCGCAAGGATAAAGACAATGTAGAGCATGATCAGACCTGCGCCTACAAGTTTCACGGAAGACTCTGAAAGTCCGGCGGCGATTGCGCCACGCGTTAATTCAGAATCCGACAGAGCATAGGAAATGCCAAATAATACCAAGATTACTCCAATTCCGATAGCTGACTTTAGCAAGCCGCTGGGATTTGATAGTGAGTTAATTATTGGAAATATTATCGCTGTGGCTACTGCAATAAACAGTAACGCGTAAAGGGTATATAGCCCGATGTCTAACATAATTCCTTTTTATTTGATTAGCTTATGCTTTACAAGTAAATCTACCAATGAGATAGAGGCATCCTCCATACTGTTAACCAAACCATCAATTTTTGATACCAAATAGTTATATAAGACCTGCAATATCATACCCACGATAAGACCACCAACAGTAGTAATCAAGGCCACCTTCATACCTCCCGCAACAATAGAAGGCGAAATATCTCCTGCTTTCTCAATCGTATCGAACGCAATAACCATCCCCACAACCGTTCCGAAGAAACCCAGCATAGGTCCCAGGGAGATCATCAATGAGATCCAGATAAGGCCTCTTTCCAATTTGCCCATCTCCACGCCACCATAAGAAACAATTGATTTCTCAACCATGTCAATGCCTTCATGATATCGCATTAATCCTTGTGTAAATATAGAAGCTACAGGACCTCTTGTATTACGGGTCACATCCAATGCAGCATTCACACCGCCCTTTGACAGAGCGTCTTCGATCTGCCCTAGCAATTTTCTCGTATTAGTAGTTGCCAAATTCAGCATGATAATTCTTTCTATGGAAATAGCTAACCCAACGATCAAGCAAATCAGGATGGGAGTCATAAAGTCGGCACCCCCTGCAATAAATTGATCTTTTAGTACTTCGTGGAAAGATTGGTCTTCATCTTCAAGCGGAGCTTCTGCGGCAGCGGGTTGCTCAGTTGCGGGTTCAGAAGCTGGTAATGAGTCCGCCGGATCTTGGCCATAAAGTGAAGAGGACGCCAGTACCCCCACAAGTGCGATAATCGCGAATAGTTTTTTCATAGTTAAAGGTTTAGTAGCAGTGAAAGCGCCAAAATTAAACGTTTTGTCGATTTCTAAATACTTTTTATAAAATTTTTCTGTTTACGGCCTCACTTATTTTGATCCGATATCTCAATTCAATAAACATATTAAAGTCACACTTTCAAAAGACTTTATTGTAATTTGTTGAAGTTCAAGTTATAAAATAGACTCGGGTTTAAAAGACCGGGGGTGAATTGTGTGGTTAACATGATATGATTCTTGAATGTTTTGACTGGCTTCAATGTTAACCCAGACGTTAAGACAAAGCCAGTTGACCAGACCCTGTCACGATAAAGTTTTGGGGCTTTCGCCATAGCTACAGCGCCGACGAGCACGAGCAGGAGAGGGCATCGGACTTCGACCGCGGAAGGTCGCCCCCTTTCAAACAAGCGCCTGTAAATTTCGGCCCTATAAATGAGAGGTCGGCTGCGTAAATCTTGCGCCGCCGCTATAGCTTTAGCGCACGTGGCCGGCGACCGCAGGAAGGGAATTAAACAAGGAAGCGGACTGCGTCCGCCGAAGCTCGCCGTCCACAAGATCAGAAGGTCGCCTACGCTAAAGCTTGCGCCGCCGCCATGGCTTTAGCGCACGTGGCCGGCGACCGCAGGCGGAGAGAGCGGGATTCGAACCCGCGATACCGTTTCCAGTATACACACTTTCCAGGCGTGCTCCTTCAACCACTCGGACACCTCTCCTAAATAGCATACAGCGGTCAGCGCAGAGCCGACCGCACTTCATGAG
>JAICGJ010000104.1 GCA_025923195.1 Chryseolinea sp. | reverse complement strand
TTCTTCCTGCTTCGCAGCCATCTCGTTCATCCGTATTTGCCACTCTCCGTGAAGCCTGCCGTTTAGCTTCTGGATTTCATCCATCATTTTTTGAATCATCATTTTTTGAATATGTTCTCTTTGTCGCGCGAAAACTACTTTACAACCAACAATTGTATCTTCATCATTCTTTTCGTAGAATTCGCCAAACTTGGATTTGAAGTTTTGCTCAAATTCCTCACTGAATTCTTCCCAATCTAGGTGAGGTCCATTGAAATCTTTGAACATTAACTCGATCTCGCGGAATGGGAGTATCATACCCGCAACATCAGGCGTAGGCGGCAATTCGAAATCAAAGTCAGGGATGGGTTTGGGGGTTGGCGAAAGACCAAGATCATCATCACTGCTTTTCTCGTCAGAATTGGTGTCTGTATCGTTAGATTTATTTTTTGAGGAGTTCCGTTGGCTGTTAGCGTCGCGATCTTTGTTTTTGTTTGCTCTCTTATCCTTTTTTGTGGTGTCAGATGCGACGGTATGGCTGTCAGTATTCCTTGAATATATTTCCTTCCTTCCGGTTTGCGTTGTCATCCAGGAGGCACACGCTAAACCTATGACCAGCAGTAAAGCAGGGATGATCCGCTCTCTGCTGTGATTACTTTTTGCAGATTTTTCCATAAGTCGTTTGATTCTTTCCAAAAGTTGATTTTTGTTCTCTGCGAGAGATAGCGATAGCCCTGCCTTGGAAAGCCGCACTTCCTCCAGCATTGTCAGGGCGCGTGCATATTCAGCGGCGTTGCCGTGAAGTTGAACGACAGCGTCATCGCAGCAATGTTCACGTTCACGTTTAACGATTTCCGACATGACCCACACAAAGGGATTGAAGAAATAAACCGCTTCCACAAATGCTTGTACCAGGTTGATAAGATAGTCCTTCCGACGAATGTGCATAAGTTCATGAAGGAATATAGTTTCAAGTTGTTGCGTCGTGAGGTTTGAGCACATTCCCAATGGTATGAGAATAAAGGGCTTTAGGTATCCGACTACGACCGGTGCCTTAATTAAGCTCGACTCAGCCAAAGATACGACACGGTCAATTTGCAATTCTTTGACCTGTTGCTTGATGAAATCAGTCCATTCATTCTGCAATAACAACGATTCCCTTCTGAGCTTTTCCACAAATGCTAACCCCATGAATATGCGCAACGAGAACAACAGGGTTCCGGCAACCCATATCACGAGAAAAAATGGCATCAAAGACTGGATAAATGCCTGCGCCTCCAAAAGGTAATCTCCCATGCGCGCCGGCGCAGTGTTATCCATTGCAGAGATATATTTACTATGCTCTACTGCTGTGGTAAAAGAGGAAAAATTCTTGGAGTCAGATTCCAGGTAAATATAGGTGACAACTGAAACCAATATCGTGGCGAACATGCTGGCCGATGCTATCGCATATCTGATATTGGATGACTTCGTTGAAACAAATCGCAGCAGCACGAAGGTAATAATAGCGATTGCCAGGGCTTGCCAAAGTGAATGAAGTAACGTGTAACCCAAGATGTTCAACGACTCAGAGTTGAATAGTTCAGGAACCGTTTTCATTTTTCACCTCCTTCAAGTTTTTCCAAGTATGCCTTGATTTCCTGCAAATCTTCCTTCGTCGATTTACGGTTTCCAAGCGCGCTTAGAACCAATTGTGTTGCTGATCCCTGGAACACTGTCTGGATCATTTTATCCAGGATCTGCTGACGCGTTTTTTCCAAAGTCGGAACAGCTTTGTATAGATGCAGCTTCCCGCTTTTTTGGCGTGTTAGTATTCCCTTCTCGTGCATGATCTGCATTAATTTAAGTATGGTGGTATACCCATTTACTTCGTCGCCCCCCAAGGCTTCATGCACGTCCTTAACGGAGGTAGCACCCTTTTTCCACACGATTTGAAGGATTTCGAGTTCTTTTTCTGTGGCTTTTAGCGGACCTGTCTTCATATTACGAATATTTTCGTATCACAATCATACAACTTGAAACGATAACGGGCAAGATTTGTTACGAATATTTTCGTATGTAAAAGAAAAATTCTGGCTGATGCTGAAGGTCTAGATCCCAGCCTCGATTTGGAACCGCAGCTGCCAATTGTTGATGTCGGGTATCGCGCCTTCAATGGATTGATTCGTCTCGTACGTAAGATCGGTCTGGAGCTTAAGCCGGTGGCCCCGGATATACTTGGAAGCGCCTAGGGTATACTGCCGGGTTCGCGGTTCATAAGCAGCGATTTCGCGGTCTGGGTGCACTTCCGAAAATCGCAGGGCGATTTCGTAATTATTCTTGAAAAGGTAAGATCCTTGGCTATTGAATCCACGTCCAACGTACACATAGCGCACATCTCCAACCTCATTGATGGTAATTGGGCTGTGGGCGTGTCGCTGCAAATACTCAGAGGCAAACGCCCAGCCGTTGTACTTCAAGAGGAAGTCTGCCATAGAAGTATAAATATCGCGGGGTTGATAGAGGTACTTGCCGAGCTGGCCGCCCGTGCGGATCGCATTTTGATTGCTGGAGTAGCTCAATCCCACGGAGATTTTTGGCGACGTCTCTCTCGCAAGATCCCCTTCAAAATAGTCGCCACCATTGGTAAACTGGCCTAAAGGAAGCAACTCTATCCGGCCGGTATAAGCCAGGCCCCTGTCTGATGACACAATATTTCTCCCGTCACCCGAAGAAATCGCGCCGCGCAGCACGTAGTACAAATTGTTGATCGTATTATTATAGTATGCCTGAACGCCAAAATCGCGGTCGACATTGAACGTTGAATTTACGATAGACCTGTCCACGAACTGCAAGTCTCCGGACGAGTTAACGCGCTGTCGGTTTCCAGGTAGCTTGGTTTGACCAATGCCGAGGGCAAAATGATTATTTAAACTATAAATAATCATGGCATCCCGTATTATGTTTGGGAAACCTGTATCATCAAAATCCATGTCGGCCCGGGTAAAAGCAAGTTGTATCACATAGGTGAGCTTCGGCGTATAGATAAAACCGTCAAGCCTTAATCTCAGACGTCTCGTGCGTGCCTCTACCTCAGCAATGTCTAAATTACTTTCGGTGTGGGAGACCAGTGCTAATCTGTTTTGCATCCGAAAACGGATGTTGAGCATGAATAAGCTATCAGGCGACGTTATGCCCAATCCCTTTGCATATGAGAAATAAGGTGTAGGAGAAATCTGGGCTTGTGAATACCCTGCACTCGAAATCAAAATCAGGAGCAGAGATGCAAGTAGCGGACGGATCATTACTGTGATTTTTCGTAACGGGTGCCAAGATTGAAAAACTTTCGGCACAAAAAAAGCCCTGGGAACCACCCCAGGGCTTAAACCAAACCCCCTCGAACCAACACATCCATTTCCCAATGGCTTGGGAGGGAATCACAATCCTTAAACCACTTATTTAACAACTTCTGATGTCTCAAGGTTCTCAAAAGAGAAATCTGTTTCGTTGATTAAATCAATAAATATTACAGAATCCTTCTGAACTTTTCCCGACAATATTTGTTTCGACAACTCATTTAAAATTTCCCGTTGTATCACGCGTTTAAGCGGTCTTGCGCCGAACTGTGGATCAAATCCAAGCTTGGCAAGCCTGCCACGCGCCGATTCAGAGACGTCGATCCGTACTCCTGCATCAAGCAAGCGCCTTTCAATCAGATCCACCTGAATATCAACGATCTTTCTGATATCAGCCTGAGTCAATGGCCTGAACATTATTATTTCATCAATACGGTTGATGAACTCTGGCCTCACTGATTTTTTCAAAAGCGTAAGAACCTCTTCCTTCGTGTCTTCAACAATATCGAAGTAATTCTCAGAAGTAATTTTTTCAAAATTCTCTTGAATGAGGTGTGATCCGATGTTAGTTGTCATAATGATGATCGTATTCTTGAAGTTGGCAACCCGACCTTTATTATCCGTTAACCTGCCCTCGTCCAGCACTTGGAGTAAAATATTGAATACATCCGGATGCGCTTTTTCGATCTCATCGAGCAGTATGACCGAATAGGGTTTTCTTCTGACTGCCTCAGTTAGCTGGCCACCTTCATCGTATCCGACATAACCCGGGGGAGCTCCAATAAGACGGCTTACGCTGTGACGCTCCTGGTATTCGCTCATATCGATTCGCACCATCGCATTGTCATCATTGAATAGATAATCAGCAAGAGCCTTTGAAAGCTCTGTTTTTCCCACGCCGGTCGTACCCATAAAGATGAAAGTACCGATCGGGCGTTTTGGATCCTGAAGTCCAGCTCGGCTTCTGCGAACGGCATCGCTTAATGCGCGAATTGCCTCCTCCTGTCCAGCTACTCGTCTCCCTAATTCCTCCTCCAGGTGCAAAAGTTTTTCCCGCTCACTTTGTAGCATTTTTGAAACCGGAATACCCGTCCATTTCGCCACAACCTGTGCAATGTCCTCACTGTCCACCTCTTCCTTAAGCAGAGATTTGTCGCCTTGCATTTCCTTCATTTTCCTTTGATACTCGTCAAGGCGCTTCTCGGCTTCGGTTATTTTTCCGTAACGGATTTCAGCTACTTTCCCATAGTCGCCGCTTTTCTCAGCCTGCTCTGCTTCAAACTTCAGCTTGTCAATATTTTCTTTTTCTTTTTGAATGCCATGTACGACCTCTTTTTCGCTTTCCCATTTTGCTTTGAGGGAATTTCGCTCTTCGTTAAGTTCTGCAATCTCCCTGCTCAGCACGCTTTCTTTCTCTTTATCCTTTTCCCTACGGATCGCTTCGCGCTCAATTTCAAGTTGCATGATTTTACGATTGAGTTCGTCAAGCTCTTCGGGTAAGGAATCCATCTCAAGCCTTAGTTTCGCGGCTGCTTCATCCATCAAATCAATAGCCTTGTCGGGTAAGAACCGTTCGGTTATGTATCGGCTGGAAAGTTCAACGGCAGCAATAACGGCATCGTCTTTAATTCTTACACCATGGTGTAATTCGTACTTGTCCTTGATTCCGCGGAGGATAGAAACGGAATCTTCGATGGTAGGCTCATCTACCATTACGGCCTGGAAGCGACGCTCAAGGGCTTTGTCTTTTTCAATGTATTTTTGATACTCCTTCAATGTGGTTGCACCAATCGCATGCAACTCGCCCCGTGCAAGAGCAGGCTTTAACAGGTTGGCGGCATCCATGGCTCCTTCGCCACCTCCGCCAGCACCGATCAAGGTATGGATCTCGTCAATGAAAAGCACGATCTGGCCATTTGAATCCGTTACCTCTTTAATTACTGCCTTGAGTCTTTCTTCAAATTCTCCTTTATATTTTGCTCCAGCCACCAGCAGACCCATGTCTAAGGACACCAAAATCTTATCCTTCAGGTTTTCCGGCACGTCGCCGTTGACGATCCGTTGCGCCATGCCTTCGACAATGGCTGTCTTTCCAACGCCTGGTTCCCCTAATAGAATCGGATTGTTTTTTGTTCGCCGCGACAGAATTTGCAGAACGCGCCGTATTTCTTCGTCGCGACCAATAACGGGATCTATTTTACCCTGCTTGGCTAATTCATTTAGATTTTTTGAATAACGCTCAAGGGATTTGTACTTGGCTTCGGCGTTTTGGTCTGTCACTTTTGATCCTCCCCTTAATTCCTTGATTGCCTTAATTAGTGGTAGCCGCTCAAGCCCTGCATCCTTGAGCACCGATGATACCTTGTCTTTGCTAGCCAGCAATGCAAGAACAAGGTGCTCAATGGCGATGTACTCATCTTTAAACTCGCGGAGTTCCTTCTCGGCATGTTGCAGCACGCTGTTGCTTGACGACGACAGATAGGGCTGTTGCCCGGAAATTCGGGGATACCCATGCAGAAGTTCCTGTAGCCTGTTGTCAAGAATCCCTTGATTTACATTGAGCTTTTTAAATAAATAGTTGGAAACATTTTCATCGGTTTCCAGAATTGCCTTAAGTAAATGGCCAGGCTCAATGGCCTGGTTTTGCAAACTCATGGCAATCTCGGCCGACTTTTGTAAAGCTTCCTGAGATTTTATAGTAAATTTTTCAAAGTTCATGGTCGGATGAGTTTTATTGCGGTGACCTCAAAACATAATCCAATAAAATGATGGCAATGATTTCAGAAATTTTGACATTTAAAGTGATAAGGTATGGATATGCTTTCCGCCATTATGGCCCTTTCATGTGTCGGAATAGCCGGTTTTCTTAACTAGAACATCAGCAGTGTATAATTGGTTTTTAAGGCAATAGAATGTCGAAACGCACCACTTCATCACACTTTCCTTCTTCCTGCATTGTGGAAATAGCGTGGGAAGTTTGCAACCAGGTTGGCGGCATTTACACTGTGATACGGTCCAAGGCGCCATGCATGGTGGAGAACGCGACTGGCCCGTATTGTATGATTGGCCCTTATCTAAGCAGGAGCATTCAGGCCGAATTGGAACCCCTCGATGATTCCCAGGATGTCTTTGGACAGGCTGCAGCTATACTTCGGAAAAAAGGGTTTGATGTACATTATGCGCAATGGCTGATCACTGGTAAACCTCGTGTCGTTTTGCTCAATCCTAACGCTGTTCAGGACAAGTCTCTTAATGTTATCAAGTACCTTCTGTGGAAAAATCACGGTATCGATACACACAAGGAAAGCCCTCTGTTAAATCAGGTCATTTCATTTGGATATTTAACCAAACTTTTCTTTGATGAGCTCGTCAAATTGGTGGAAAAGGATCAAAATATCATAGCACACTTTCACGAATGGATGGGTGCGCTCCCCATCCTGGATATGAAGCGTGAAGGCATGCCGGTCAGAACGGTGTTTACAACACATGCCACACAATTGGGCCGACACTTGGCGATTAATTCTCCACTGTTTTATGCGCACCTTCCATTTTTTAAATGGGAAGAGGAGGCGAGAAAATTTGGAATTGAATCCGAAGCGAGAATCGAATTTTTATGTGCAAACGCCGCCGACGTTTTGAGCACAGTTAGTGAAGTGACGGCGCGGGAATGTAAACATTTGCTCAAGCGAAAACCGGATGTTGTGGTTCCAAACGGACTGAACATTGAACGGTTCGAGATTTTACACGAGTTCCAGAATCAGCACGTTTTGTTTAAAGAGGAGATTCACAGGTTTGTGATGGCTCATTTTTTCCAGTCCTACTCTTTTGACCTGGATAAGACGTTGTACTTTTTTACTTCTGGCCGGTATGAATTTAAGAACAAGGGATTTGACTTGACGCTGGAAGCGCTTTCCCGGTTAAATCAGCGGCTGAAAAAAGAAAAATCTGAAATCACGATTGTTATGTTTTTTGTAACAAAGCGCGATTTCTACAGTATCAGGCCTGAAGTCCTGCAGTCAAAAGCCATGATGCAGGAGATTTCAGAAACTTGTGACGCAATACAGGAACAGGTAGGCAGAAGGTTATTTTATGAGAGTACTGTGCGCACAGAAAATCACATGCCTGACTTAAACGATTTTGTGGATGAATATTGGAACATGCGCTACCGGAGAACCATTCAGTCATGGCGGACTAAGAAGAATCCGTTGGTCATTACGCACCGACTAATAAATGAAGAACATGATGAAATCCTTCACATGATATATGCGAAGAAGTTGTTGAATAATCCTGACGACAAAATTAAAATTGTTTATCATCCCGATTTTATTAGCACCAGCAATCCCCTGTTTGGCATGGACTATATCCAGTTTGTGCGCGGCTGCCATTTGGGCATTTTCCCCAGCTACTATGAACCGTGGGGATATACACCCTTGGAATGCATGGCCAGTGCCGTCCCCAGTGTCACTAGCGACCTTTCGGGTTTTGGAGATTACATCCTGCATCACATACCTCAGCATGAAGAATACGGGCTCCATGTGATTGAAAGGGGGAAGCGTACGTTTGATTGGTCGGCAAATCAGTTAACTGAGGTTATGTATAACTTTTCGAAGCAATCAAGAAGGGAACGGATATTGCAACGCACGAATGTTGAAAATAACTCATTTCTTTTTGATTGGTCGAATCTAATCAAGCATTATGAACAGGCTTATCAATTTGCACTTAAAACCAAATAAATAAAAAGATTTAACTTTATTGATCTATCTAACTTTTATACTTTATGTACACGTCACGTAGAAATTTTATTAAGAAAGGCGCCCTGGCCCTCGCTGCAACCGGCCTTGCCACACGGTCTCTGTTCGCTTTAAAGCCTGGCGAGGAACTGGTAGGACTGCAATTATATTCCGTTCGCACTGAAATGAAGAACGATCCTTTAGGGACTTTGAAGCAACTTGCAGCTATGGGATATAAGCACGTCGAGCACGCAAGTTATACTGACAGAAAATTTTACGGCTACGGGGCTAAGGAATTTAAAAAAATATTGGAGGATTTAGGTATGAAAATGCCCAGTGGCCATACCGTTCTGGGAGGCAAACATTGGGATGCCTCAAAAAAAGACTTTACGGATCTTTGGAAATATACAGTGGAGGATGCTGCCATTGCTGGTCAACAGTTTGTTATAAGCCCGTCCCTTGAGAACGAATACCGGAAGACAGCCGATGACTTGCTTCGTTTTATGGACGTCTTTAATAAGTCCGGAGAACTATGTAAAAAATCGGGAATGAAATTCGGATATCACAACCATGCCTTTGAGTTCAGTGAAAGACTGGACGGAAAGGTAGTTTATGATATCATGCTTCAGAATACTGATCCAGGGTTGGTCATTCAGCAATTGGACATTGGCAATCTTTACAACGGAGGCGCTAAAGCAATTGATATTGTTACAAAATACCCGGGACGCTTTGAATCCATGCATGTGAAGGATGAAATACTTGCCAAGCAAGGAGATGAAAAGTATGAGAGCGCAGTGCTCGGTACAGGTATTGTGAACGTTAAAGAAGTTATAGACCTTGGCAGAAAATCGGGTGGAACAAAACATTTCATTATTGAGCAGGAATCGTATCAGGGTAAAACTCCGATAGCCTGCATGAAGGAAAATCTGGATGTCATGAAGAAATGGGGATACAAGTAGTATCTGCAGTTGTGTACCTCCCCGTTGAGAGGTACAAACTTATTTGATTTATATAACCTTTAATTACATACCAAAAAACGGAAAATTCAAATGAAAAGAATCCCGGCTTTTATCCTATCATTCATATTTGTCATTTTGGCCACCAGTATGTCAGAAGCTCAAACCAGCAAAGAACCAAAGGTCTTACGACATGTAGTTCTCTTTAAATTCAAGGATACTTCATCTCCCGAAGACGTAAAAAAAGTAGAGAAAGCCTTCGCAGACCTCGCCGGGAAACTCTCGTTAATCAAAGGGTATGAATGGGGAAAGAATAACAGTCCCGAAAATTTGAATCAAGGACTCACCCATTGTTTCATCCTGACATTTTCCAGCGATAAGGATCGAGACGACTATCTGGTGCATCCTGATCACAAGGTATTTGGAAAAATATTGGGACCACATCTTGATAAGGTTACGGTTGTCGACTTCTGGACAGAAAGGTGATGACCTGATAGGTGCTCATCAATTCATCCCAATACCTGTTTGATGATGGAGCTCACTTCGCCAGCATTTGTAATTACGATCAGATGCCCACCTCCACTCACAGCATAGTCGGCCGAATGAAAGCTCAGAATGCGGTCTTTTGTCCCGTGAATCTGCGTGACTTTCGTTAAGATCGTCTCGCCCTTCCATACCATGATTGATTCGACAGCCCATCTAAAAAAGGTTGCGTCAGCGTCGTCCATGATGGCTGCCAACAAACTTTTGTGGTCTTTTCGTGTGATACCAAACAACCAATAAAGGACTTCGTTGGGCCGCTTCAAAGCTGCATCGGATATGAGCTTCTGGATATTGAGTTTTGTCATAAGTTTGAAATAGGCTGGTATTGCTCTTGGTGAAATGGCCGATGAGATAAGTATAATCCTCTCAACAGTTATTAATCTCCCAATTTCCAGCGCTACCATTCCTCCGAAAGAAACACCGACCAGGACAGGCGAAGGTCGTGTAATTTGTGGTAGGAGCCGACTGGAATACTCGGTCAGGGTTTCACGCGGCGATGGCTTGACCCATACAACGTGATGCAGCGTGTAGCCGCGTAGATCCAGAAACTCAAAGACTCGTTTGTCCGCCCCCAGGCCACTCAATAAAAAGAGTTGTTTCATGATAAAATGATCCGGCTGACCACACACTAACTACTTCACACCTCTTTCCGCGTTCCATGATTTCTGAAGCTTACGAACAAAAATGATTTGCCCAGTATGGTAAGCGTTATGGGCGCTAATGTTCGCTATTGTTTCACCCCATTTTTTTAGCCATGCCTCATCAGCAGTCTGAATTGTTTTTTCCATGTCCGTCAGAACCGTATTTAGTTTTTTGACAGTTTCAGCCCATTGCTCTTTTGAAAACGCGTTAAAAGTCTCTTCATTGTTTCCATTAAAAGGGGCCTCCTTCTCCCCACGGAACTTTACCAATTGACGCTCATTCCAAAAGAGTAGATGATTTGCAAGTTGTCCAATAGAGTGATTCCCGCTTCCATCAGTCCAGACGGCTTGTTCGGCCGTCACCCCTTCAAGGGCATTATTTACAGGAACGAACCAGTTTTGTGTGTCATGAGTAGTTTTCAACTGGTCAAGCAACACTGATTTCAAAGTTTGAGAGATGCCACACTGAGCGATCGTTATGAGGGAGATGAAGAGGAATATTTTTTTCATAGCGAATAGAATTTTATTGGTCCATTTTGAAATTACTAAACTGCTGCACGTTCTACGGTCTAATAAAAATAGAATTGTTCCTGGAATCGTTCATGTATTACATTAAAACAGCAAGATTTGACAACGGAGAAATTACACTCGGAATTGAAAAGGCCGAGAATCACTCAAAATCCAAAGCCTTAGATATTGTGCCTCATGTCGTTCACTTGCTAGAATTTGGCGGACCAGCGCGAATATATTTCGGATGTTCGCTTTGTCGATAATGTCCCCATTAGCATTGCCGTCGGAATTTCAGTAAAATCGATGCTGCACTTAACCTTGTTTCCGAGCGAACGGGCAAGGAGGTGTCGAAGGAGGTCGCTGATTATGCACTACGGCAAGTGTGTGCCGGAAGAAATTGATCGCGACCCACTGAATCCGTTCGCTACTTCTTCACATCATCGTTGATTTCGATCCAGTGTCCATCGGGGTCAACAAAATACACCTGTTTCACGCCGTCTACCCGTACGGTTGGTGCCTTTTCCGTTCCCGGCCAGTTTGTGTATTCGATTTTATGCCGATCCAGATTCGCGATGAACGCATCGATGGATTTCACGCTGAAGCAGAGGTGGTCGTTCTTGTCGCGGGTTATGTTGGCCGGTGCACCCTGTATAAGGTGCAGACTGCCCGCCGCCCCCAGCGTAAACCATGTGTGTTTGCCGTCATGAAACGGTTCCGGGATTTGTGTTAAACGCAATACATTTTCATAGAATGCCGTGCTCTTCTTGAGGTCATTCACATACATGGCAATGTGGTTTAAAGACAGTGTCGTTGCATCTGCAGCCTGAGCGTTTACCTGTTGAAACGATCCTGCTAAAATCACAACCATAAGGAAACAAAATGCTGTTTTCATCTGCGTAAGAATGTTTGGGAAATATAGATATAAAGTTGCGCAATAGTCACTTGAAGTTTATCGGTGGGTCGCCATTTTACAGCTCCCCATAATCCGTGACCAAATTCCGATAAAGCGTACCAAAACGGGAAAAATTCATCCAGGATTGGGGTATTTTTTTAATTTTTTTTTTCAACGTAGAGAAGAATCCACGGCTTTAACGTCAAAAAGATGTATTTTGGCGAATAAGTGGAGGTTTAATAGTTGGCACAAATTTTACCTCTCCTAGTGTAAAATTTAACCTATTAAACCCCATGAAAACATCGCTCCGACAAAGAGTTTTAATCGCTGTAGGCATCTCTGCAGGGTTGTTAGCAAGCTTGAATTTATTTGCGCAGAATACACAGCCTCCATATACTATCACTTCGCAGTCAGATTACCTTCATACTGTTGAATCAATCCAGGATTTGGCAGTTAAAATATATAATGCGCATGTGAAATACCCTGCCCTGGCATATTCGCATGTTTATAACCAGGATGGATCCCTAATGGGCTTTACAGTGACAGGTGTTCCCCAATCTTCTGAAGCCGATAAGATTTCAGGCGATCTTATGCAATTAGAGATACTAGGTAACGCAGTCAATAAAATGGACATTGCATTTTTACCTGAGAGCAAGAATGACAAGCTAACCAGCCGGGTAAGTAAGAAACAGGCCAGGCAAAATACTTCAGAGCAAGAACACGCCATGCTGGCCTCGGTTCACCCTGATGACTTCATCGCCTCAAACAAATAGGCGTCAAAACACTTCACTCTAAAGCCTGAATGGTCACCCAATAGCGGTAGGCCACTAATGCTTTATCAAACTTTGATAGCTTATTAAGATCGCGCCTGCTGTACCTGGGAAGTAGCAACTTGTTGATTTTGGCAAGAAATTTAAAGAGCCGCCTCTTTACCATAACTTATCCAATTAGTCACTCAATTTAGTTATAGGGGTCAGAACAACTTTTCTAAATTCAACTTCCGATCCTTCTGCTTGTAAAGCGATCTGCCCTTTTTGGGCGGTGCAATCAAATCCTTGATTCACAAGGTCACCATTTACCCATACTTTAACGGACGTATTCAGACATTCAATTTTAACCTCATTCCATTGCCCCACCGGCTTTTCGGATCCATCAGTCAGATTGATTATCCTCCTGAGCTTGTCTTCGGTCGTGCCCCACTTGTCCTTTGGGCCCCGCCTTTTTTCCATGTCCTGAACCCTGATGTCCTCCACAATACACCAAAAATCGCCTGCATTTTCATGCATTAGTTGGACCTCAATGGACTTTGGGAACATGCCATACAAGGCTCGTGGTGTGGAGGCATGGACTAGTACGCCGCAATTCCCTGGCTTACCCGCGAAACGATATTGAACCTCTAACCGGTAATTTTGATATTGGTCATCGGTAATCAAGTGCCCGCCAGGGGTACCCAGGCTTACAAGCATTCCGTTACGCACGAGGAAAGGACTCTTGAGGTTCGCGTCCTTATCCATGTCAGGAACATCAATGTGCCATCCAGCAAGGTCTTTGCCATTAAATAGATTTTTTGGTTGGGCATTACCCATCAGACAGCAGATTCCAATTATCGTAAGCATTAACACTAAATGTTTCATAATATCTTGGGTTGACACGTGAAGGTAGCAAAGTAAAATTTACCAGTGAACTCCGTTGGAGTGCCTAGTTTTAACATACGATGCCTCGAGATGGTAGCGCAACCTTAAGCGGCAACGATTAACAAATGTTCATTAAGCTTGCCATGAACGGCACATTCACCTTTGAAAAGTAGAATCATTTTGATCTTATGCAACGGTATCAATTCAAGTCAAGCCTATAACGGCAGGGCTGGATGTGTAGATCAACTGATAAAACGGACAAAAATAAAGGCCACTCTTACGGGAGTGGCCATTGGAAAAAATGGGCTCTAAAACCAGGTTTAAAAAATTATTCGTACTCCTTTAACTTATCATGAGTGGTGTTGGAAATGATGTTGTTCATCATTCCATACATTCCAGCCAATAGAATTGCGCCCAGGCCAATGGAGAATTTTCCAGGGTTAGTTTCCACAACGTCCTTAAATAAAACATATACAACGGCGAATGTCATCGCTGTCACGAGGATGATAATGAAAAACAAGAGGAAGTTCGGTTTCATAGTTCGTATAATGGTTTCCCGTTGTAATATCAATATCATGCCATCGCTAGTTGTGCGAAATAAGAGTAAAAAGGCCATTTTTTTTGGGCATGTTTCCCAAAAATGGAGTTCGGTTCTCACATGAAAATTATCACTCGTAGACCAGGCAACCTCTGGCCTTTAACTCCTGTATGAAACCGGGCACGTGAAGTTTCCTGTTCCAGCGTAGATCGAGCTTTTCCAATTTAGAGAGCCGAATGATGGACTTTGGTAGATCTACCAATTGATTGCCTCGCAAATCCAGATATAACAAATGTTTTAAATTTCCTATGGCATTGGGAATAGAAGTAAGGTGGTTATTCCGTAAATCCAGGATTCTTAGATTGGACAGGCCGTCGAGATTTTGTGGTAACGACGCTATTTGATTGTTCATCAAATACAACTCTCGCATTTTCGTAAGTTTAGTAATCGACGCGGGTAATTCAGTTATCTTGTTATTATATAGTCGTAATTCGAGAAGGTCGCGGAGGTTACCTATGCCTGAAGGTATCTTTTCCAGAAAATTGTCGGAAGCGTTTAAATAGCGCAGCCTCTTGAACGCTTTGATTGAATCGGGCAACCTTGGCAGTCGGTTGTTGCTTACGTATAAGAAGTACTCAAGGTTGACGAGGCTACCAATGCTATCAGGGATCGAGCTAATTTTATTATGTCCCAGATCAAGCATTTTTAGCTTCACTAAACTCTTTATTGCGGACGGAACTCCAGTCAGGCAGTTATGACCAACGTTTAAGACTTCTAGATTGTCAAGCTTAAAAAGCGATTTGGGCAAGTTGACTATGCGATTATTAAACAGGGAAAGCGATTTAAGGCTCCGCCATTCCTCTGTAATTCTTGGAACTTGACTCAAGTCTTGGTTTTCGAGGTTGAGATCAATCATTGCGAAAGAAAGGCATTTTTCTGCTCAAGCTCAACGCGATCAGATTGTTGAGCTTACTAAGGACGATACCATAAAGACAAAAAAAGGGCGGAAGTAAATCCACCCTTTTCAAGCAGCGCTTGCTGCAAACTTTTAGTTTGACTTTTGCTTAAGATCCAGCGCGAAATCCCTGGCTGTTTTCGCAGTCATTATATCCATAAAATTCAGAGCCCCATTTGCGGTCGCACCACCACCGGTTTGAAACTGCGGTACAACGGCACCGGTATACTTGCTAAACGCGTCTGCCCAAACGCGCTGAACCTCGACTTGCGCTTTGAGTTTCATTTCAAGGGCGCCGTCAGCTTGCATAATTTTGGATTTCGAATAAGCTTCCGCATCCGCCAGCTCTTTTATTTTCTTAGCTTCCAATATTGCAGCCTCGTAGGCAATCTTTTGTTGAAGCCTGTCTTGTTCCGCTACCTTCACACGCGTTTCAGCTTCTACAACCTGTTTTGTTTGCTCCTGCTTCTGCTGATATTCGATTTCAACAAGCGCCTGTTCTCCCTTTGCTTTTGCTGTTAGCGTTTGCTGCTGCGCAGTCATTAGCTCTTGTTTAGAGATGGAAGACTTCGTCACCGCATCGATTATTTTCGTCAGTTTTTGGTCTACCTGCTCCTCATAGTCAACATCAGTAATTGCTGCGTCGGCTACGGTGATTCCATATTCTTTAATAGAGGATGTCTTCCTTTTGGGAAGCGCTGTTTTCTTGTCCAGTTGAATCTCTGTCTGATATACTCTTTTCTTTTCCGCTTCAAGTGAGTCGTAGACTACATTTTCTTCTGTTATTAATAAATATACGCCCTCTTTAAGCTGATCCATAAAATCCTGTGCCATCTGGGCGCGGCCGCCACCATAGTGCTTTTCACTGCTCATCAGCTGCGCGGATGATTGCAGACATTCCTTAGTATAGGGAGCAAGCCTTTTCACTACCAGTGATTGCGGTGTTCTATGCGTATTGTGAATGAGGATCATTTCCTTTTCGTCCGAAGGTAGAATAAATTGAGTGATACCCTTCACGTTTGCAGTTGTAGCATCACTAAATCGAATCATGATCTGGCCTACTTCAATTCCGTTATCTTCCAGTTCAAGCTTAGCCGCTGCATCCTGATAAGTAACGGAGATCTGGTTAGGCCATTCCTTTTCCTTCGCAAAAAAACCGGCATAAAAAATTCCAGGCGCAAATTGTACAATTTGCTCCCCTGTCGTTCGCTCGACCACGGTTCGGTTACCCGCATCATTCCATGAAAATGGGTTGATCATCATAAATAATATGAGAGCTGATATGATCAATACACCTAATATAATTGTCTTCTTAAAATTCGTAATTGATAACATGTTTGGGATAGTTGTCATTTCTTGCTTTGTTTTTTCTTATTTAAGTAATTATCTATTTGTATAATCAATACATTGACTATAAGGGCAAATATGCAAAGGGATGCAATGAGAAAAGCTATTCTAATCATAAGCGTTCTATTAAAGAGAATTGAGGAAGAGTTTTTCCGGCCAGTTATCGACTAACCTATTTTCCTGCTTTCTGGTGGAGGAGTGTCCATGGGTTTGCCCTTATATACGGCACTGATACCTTATGAAACCACAACTTTTCTGTTTTTTTATTTAATAAGCAACGACGTGCCGGGCGAGGCCTTGTTTTCAATCAAAAGCGCCACAAAAAAATAAATATTAAAAAAATGAAACCTGACGGGCGTTTTTCTGGGGTTCAGGTATCGGCCTTTTTCAATACAAACCGGTGATATACTTTAGTACCATTAGTCAGCTTGTTATAGAACGTCGAACCTACAACACCGGCAAACTCTCCAAATAATTTTTGCCACTTGGCAGGAAACAATTTCTTGATGCGCGCTTTCTTGCTTTCGTCCTCGGCCTCAATCGCCTTGACAACATTGCTGGTGATATTCTCCTCTTCCAGACACTCGAGGCCTGAATTTTTGAGTTGTCGTCGAAGTATATCCATTTTGTCGGCATCGCGAAAATCTACTAAAGCTAAAGTTCCCCCTGGTTTCAACACTCTCTTTACCTCGCTGATAAATTTTTCCACCGAACCGTAGGCGTGGCAGGACTCCACATTTAGAACTACGTCTACGCTATTATCTTTCAATGGGATTTCTTCGGCACTGCCCTGAATGAACTTAAGGTTGGGTAACTTATGAAGCTTGTTCGCCAGATCGACGGCATTTTGCGCGAGGTCCAGGCCAACATAAGAGGCTGGTTTCAGCGCTTTGGCGATGTGTTTTGCGCCACCTCCCCGGCCGCTGCCAACTTCCAGAACTTGCTTTCCCTGCAGGTCGGTTTTCAAGGCCAGGTAGTGATACATTTGCAGAGGATATTTTTGAACTTCGGGCTCATCAGGAATTTCCAGGGGTCCTTCAGAGGCATTTGGGACGTATCCATAATTCATGAATTGCCACTCCGCCGCAGGTACACGCTTTGCCAGTATTTCGTAAGTAACTTTTGCATTGAGACGCTTGAACCAGGCAAAACGCTTGAGGCTATAAATTATGAACTTAATCATCCGGGGATGTATTGAACGCGCAAGTTAGGGAATCTTAAATGAATCCCCTATGGATGAATCAATTGCTGTAGCATCCTCCTGCACTGGACCTTAAAGTTTGATGCATTGAAAATAATATGGCTGAAGTAAATAGAATCGTTATAATTTTGATTGTAAATGTTCAAGTGAACATTTCAGTCATCTGCTTATGAAGGCCTTGTTATTTATTTCGTTGTATGGCCTCTCGGCGTTTTGGGTCTCTGGCGACTTGAACTACGACGCTGCTCAACGTGCTGAGCTAAAAGCTGCTTATAAGCTTACATTGGCTTTTCCTGAATTGAACTTTGACATGCCTGTCGAATTGACAAGCGCGAATGACGATAAAGATTTGATCTATCTGGTTGAACAAAAAGGGCGAATCATGGTGTACCCAAATAGACGCGACGTTGGTGAGGCTACGGTATTTCTTGATATCGTTAGAAAAGTTGATAGCGGGGGCGAAAAGGGCCTGTTAGGTTTGGCATTCCACCCCGACTATAAAAGAAATGGATACTTTTATCTGAACTACACACGAAGCAGTCCGCTGCAAACTATCATTTCCAGATTTAAGGTAAGTGATAATGAGCCGTTACGCGCGGATCCGAAAAGTGAAGAAATATTGCTGACTTACGCGCAGCCTTATTCCAATCACAACGGGGGGAAGATCGCCTTTGGTAAAGATGGGTACCTCTATATTTCTGCGGGCGATGGTGGGAGTGGGGGTGATCCACGGAACAATGGTCAGGACCGAAAAGAATTTCTGGGAAAGATTTTGCGCATTGATGTAAACAAGCCATTGGGCAATAAGAAATACAGCATTCCGCCGGACAATCCTTTCAGGGGTAACAAAGCTGGTTACCGCGAGGAAATTTATGCCTACGGCTTACGCAACGTATGGCGTTTCAACTTCGACTATGAGACGGAACAATTGTGGGCGGGTGATGTCGGACAAAATGAGCTCGAAGAAATTGACATTATAGAAAAAGGAGGGAACTACGGTTGGCGAATTATGGAAGCCGAAGATTGTTTTAGAATGGAGAGTTGTAACCAAGATGGTTTGATACTTCCCCTTTGGAGCTATCGTCAAGGTAGCGCTACGGGCAAGTCTGTTACGGGCGGCTATGTCTGTCGGGATAGAAGTCTGCCCGGCCTGTATGGTAAATATGTGTATGGTGACTATGTATCAGGTAATATATGGGCGCTGACCTATTCTGGAAAGCGCGCCGTCAAAAATGAGTTGATTGCCAGGCTGTCAGACGGATTATCGTCATTTGGTGAAGACAGCAGAAAAAACTTGTACGTTTTGGCGTACAGCAGTGGCAAGGTCTATAGGCTGGAGCCCAATGATTAGTTCGGAAAAAGTAATAGCGAGGCGACACCGTCGAGTCTTGAAGTGCACTATGAGGATTGTAGTGGGAAATCTCTTGTGTGGATATTTCTGTATATGCCTACCGTTGGAAAAAAAAACACTGTTGCTTAGTCTGGATTTAATACTTGTGCTAACAGCATAAAGATGTTGGCCAGAAGCCTTTACATTGTGCTATTGTCTTAAATTAGCTGAAACTTGAAGAATAAAACCTATTAACTAACTACTCGTATGTGGCGAAACTTACTTTTTATTGCGTTGCCTCTTCTTATGAGTGCCTGTGGTGCGTCAAAGGAGTCCAGATCAGAACCTGATTGGATCGATCTGTTCAACGGCAAGAATTTGGAGGGCTGGACAGTCAAAGTCCACCATCACGACGTGGGGGTCAACTTCGCCAATACATTCCGCGCCGAAGATGGAATCATCAAAGTGAGGTATGATCAGTACGGGGATTTCAACGATCAGTTCTCGCACCTTTATTACGAAAAGCCATTTTCACATTTTCATCTTAAACTTGAATACCGGTTTGTAGGTGAACTGCAAAAAGGCGCTCCCGAGTACACGCTGTTGAATAGTGGTGTGATGTTTCACTCGCAGGACCCCAAGACCATTTTGAAGGAGCAAAATTGGCCTATCTCCGTGGAAATGCAATTTCTCGCCGGGCTTGGCGATGGTAAACCTAGGCCAACGGGAAATATGTGTTCACCCGGAACTGAAATTGTCTATCAGGGGGAATTATACAAAGATCATTGCCTGGAGTCTTCCTCTAAAACCTTCGATAAGGACGAATGGGTTAAGGCAGAACTTATCGTGCTCGGCGACTCTTTGATAACACATATTATTAACGACGATACTGTCCTGCAGTATAGCAAACCCACGATGGGAGGAGGCGTGGTGCAGGGTTATGACAGCGCAATATGGCAAGTAGGCAAACCGTTAACATCGGGTTTTATCGCGCTACAAAGTGAAGGACAACCTATTGATTTCAGGAACATAGAGTTGAGAGAACTGGAAAATTGACGATTGTAGATTGCAGATTTACGATTAGGTGCTGCAAACTAAGATCGAGGGCTCAATCTAAAATCTACAATCTAAAATCGTCAATCCTAAGTTATTCGCTTCGAAGAGAATTCACCGGATTTGTCTTGGCTGCTTTCCATGTTTCGTAACTTACTGTAAACAGGGTTATCATCAAAAGTCCCACTAAACTCGCGCCAAAGATCGCAGGACTTATAGGCGAACGATAAGCAAACCCCGCCAGCCAGGTGTCGGCCATGAAATAGGCTATCGGAATTGCGATGACGCACGCTACAAGGAAGATCTTCATAAAAATCCAAACGAACATTCCCACTACTTGCCCGACCGCTGCGCCCAAGACTTTCCGTATCCCCACCTCTTTGGTTTTTTGTTCCGCCGTGTACGACGCGAGGCCAAAGACCCCTAGCACAGTGATCAATATGGCGAGAATAGCAAAACTCTTGGCCATGTCGGAAACACGCGCCTCCGTTTCATACATACGGGTAAATTCATCGCTGAGAAACCAGTAGTCAAATCCGACGTCAGGGAAAATTTCTTTCCATTGCTTTTCGATAAATGCAATCTTCTCCTGGAATTTTCCGGCAGGTAGTTTTACATAGGCAATACGATCGATGAAATGAACGCGCGGATTTAGAATCAGCGGCTCGATAGTTTGATGCATGGAACGAAAAGGAAAGTCCTTGACCACCCCTATCACTTTAGACGCCCGATTATTATCATTGACATCAATGACCGATGCACCCATAATTTTTTCCAGGGGCTGATTGAGCGCTCTGACGGCCGCTTCATTTAGAATTAAACTGGATGAATCAGAAACGCTGCTGGCATCGAAGTCGCGACCGGCAACAAACTCTAGCGAATATGTTTTTACAAAATCAAAATCGACGTTCAGTTTGTTCCATTGCAAATTTTTGTCCTCAATTTCAGGAAATTTCACGTTTGCGCCGATGTACCCAAAATAATTCAACCGTGGAAGATGGTTAGCCATTGTCACGTGCTCAATGTCCTTGTCTTCTAAAACTGCTTGTTTGAATGCGGCGAACTTTTCCTGGGGAGCAATACCGCCATACCGGATTGAAAGCAACTGACCGCCTTGTTGATTCAGTTTGGTATTCTGCATATGCTCCATTTGCCGGATGACAATAAACGTGGAAATTATCAAGATAAGGGAAACAGTGTACTGAATAGTAACAAGGCTTTTACGGAAAAGCTCTGCACCTCTACCTTTGATAATTTGTCCTTTTAATACATCAACTGGCCTAAACGCCGAAAGGTAAAACGCGGGGTAGCTTCCCGAGATAAAAGCCATGAACAAAACAATCAGTACGACAATACCAATCATGTATGGATTGAGCAATGACGCCAAGGTAAAAGTTTTATGTGCCAGCTGATTGAAAGGCTGCAATAGAACGACGACGAGCAGCAAAGCGATAAATAAGGAACCTGCCGTCATGAGTACTGATTCGTAAAAAAATTGTTTGGCCAACTCTGATCGTTTACTGCCCAGAGATTTACGAAGCCCAACTTCTTTCGCCCTCCT
>JAICGJ010000103.1 GCA_025923195.1 Chryseolinea sp. | reverse complement strand
CGGCTTTCCTTCAAAGTTACCACCACCAAAACATCACCTTCTTATTGGAATACTCTGCGATTAAACATTAGATAACCGAAGAGCTACCCTAAGTGCACGATCACCACCAAGCCCAAGAAACACGAAAAAAAGAGAGATGCAAAACGTTTCGTGAAACCTTGTGTCTTCGAGACTTCGTGGCCCAAATCGTCACTCTTCAACGGTCTCAGCAACGCCAGCTGAAGGATACTGGAGAATCGACCACCATAATCGAGCGCCAATCTACAATCTACAATCTATAATTTGTTAAACTTGATTCCTCCCTTTACTTTAGAGACCTAATTCAACCATCCATGAAGCATTTCCTGATCTTAGTCGTGTGTGCTTTTGCGTTCACGTCGGCAACTGTTGCTCCAAAACGCGAGTATTACGAAATAAAAATTTACCATATCAGCTCTAAAACGCAGGAAGAACGAGTTGACCGGTATTTAAAGGATGCTTATCTGCCTGCACTTCATCGCGCTGGAATCTCTAAAGTTGGTGTCTTTAAGCCTGTCGAAGCCGACACAGCCCACTTCGGTAAAAGAATCTATGTGCTGATTCCCTACAATTCGCTAGAGCAGTTTGTAAAACTCGCTGAAACCCTGCAAAAGGATAAACAACTCGAGACTAGCGGAACGGACTATTTGAACGCACCATTTAACGATTTGCCTTATGCACGCCTGGAATCTATCCTGTTGTATTCATTTTCAGGTATGCCACAGATGGAGGTCCCCAAACATTCCACGCCTGTGACCGAGCGCATATATGAATTAAGAAGCTATGAGGGACATACTGAAAAAATCTCCAAGAATAAAATCAAGATGTTTAATGATGGCGACGAAGTTGGCTTGTTCAAACGCCTGGGATTTAATGCTGTTTTTTACGCTGAGGTGATTGCGGGTAGCCGAATGCCAAACCTGATGTACATGACAACATTCGCAAACAAGGCCTCAAGAGACGAACATTGGAAGGCCTTTTCATCCGATCCTCAATGGAAGACACTGTCGGGGATGGCTGAATACAAGAACAACGTGTCCAAGATCGATATTTTCTTTTTGCATCCAACGGAATATTCTGATATCTGAAACAGAGAGTAAAAAATTCACCCGGTAAAGCGGAATCGGGCCATTAGGAAATAGAAATTTATGAGGTTGAGTTATTGCAAGTGCATGCTGCTCGCCTTTGCCTTCTTTGGTAGTTCTTGCGACAAGAATTCAAACCGGGCAGAAGCAGTTAGCGATAGCCTTTCGTTAGAATACACCCTACATACCACCCTGCCTCACAATACGGATGCGTTCACTGAAGGACTCGTGATGTATGACGATAAATTATTAGAGAGCACAGGGCTTAATAATCACTCCTGGATCGCAGAAGTAAACATGGCATCTGGTGAACATAATAAGAGAGTTCTGCTTGACAGCCGCTATTTTGGAGAAGGAATAACCGTACTTAATAAAAAAATTTATCAGCTGACCTACCAGGAAAACGTGGGCTTTGTATACGATGCCGCAAGCTATAACAAGATCGGAGAATTTAAATACGAGACTGAGGGCTGGGGAATAACCCATGACAATAGGAATCTTATCATGAGTGATGGATCTCATAGACTTTATTTCCTGGACACTGTCGGTCATCAAGTTGTCAGGATTCTCGAAGTCACCGATCCTACCGGCGGCAAGATTAAGAATTTAAATGAGCTCGAGTACGTTGACGGATATATATTTGCCAATGTTCATGAAACTTCGCAGATCGTAAAAATTGATCCAGAAAATGGAAAAATTGTCGGCAAACTGGACTTTTCATTTCTCACAAACGAAGCCAAGCGCACGTACAGGAATGCAAGTGAATTGAATGGTATCGCGTATAACCGGAACAACAATACATTATTAATTACTGGAAAATTTTGGCCGAGGGCGTATTTAGTAAGGATTGAATAATTCAGGGCTCCTCAACATTAGCTATTTCCCAGCGTTATTACAGCACTAATTCAGTTGCTGATCTGTTTTTATTTTTATTTCTTTCGAAGCCCAAATTCTATTTAAAATGAAAGTTGTTAGCTGGTTGCACGCTGCAGGGATAGCAGTGATAATCCTTAGCTCCTGCGGAGACAAGACAAATAATGAAGAAAGCCCTTCCGGGGACTCGCTTGCCTTAAATTATTCTGTTGTGAGTACCCTGCCACACAACTCCCAGGCTTACACGCAAGGTCTGGTCATCTATGACAACAAAGTATTGGAGAGCACCGGCCAAAAGGGCCAGTCTTGGATAGCCGAAGTGAATCCAGGGTCCGGTCAGCACGAGAAGAAAATTACGCTAGAACCTCGATATTTTGGTGAAGGGATAACGGTGCTTAATCACAAAATGTACCAGCTCACATGGGAGGAAAAAACAGGATTCATTTATGATGCGCGCACGTATAAAAAGCTTGGAGAATTCAAGTATAGTACACCTGGCTGGGGTCTCACGCACGATAATAAAAATCTTATTATGAGTGATGGAACTGACAAGCTTTATTTTCTCGATACAACAAAGCTTCAGGTGATCCGCACGGTGACGGTGACTGATCCGGCAGGTGTTAAGGTTAAAAATTTAAACGAACTCGAATTTGTTGATGGATATGTTTTTGCGAACGTATATGAAACGGCGTTAATCCTGAAGATCGATCCGGCAACAGGCAGGGTTGTTGGGCGGCTGGATCTGTCAGCACTCGCGAATGAGATCAAGAGGATGTATCCTAACACCGACGTGCTTAATGGCATTGCCTACGATAAAAATTCAAAGGCCTTGCTGGTTACCGGTAAGCTTTGGCCAAAATCATATCTTATACGGCTGAACTAGGCAACGAAATAAATTGCGCGGAGATCCGCCTAAATAATTCGATCATCGCTAAGGGGTTCCTGCTGTTGAAGATTACGCGCTGCGAAGTACTTTAGCAAATACCCCAGAATAATTCCAAAAGAAGCAAATCCCAACACAATGAAAACTATGTTTTCCTCGAATATGGTTGTCTGTATGTTAAAGAAACGCCCGACAAGATATCCTACTGCCGTTACAACTGAAGCCCACAGCAACCCGCCGGTAACGCTAAAGAAAAGAAAGTGAACTGGCTTAACATCACTCATCCCTATGACAAGTGGAATGATCACGCGAAATCCATACAAGAAGCGATAAGAAAAAAGTATTTGCATCTGATGCTTACGAAACAGACTCTTCATGGGTTCGACCCGCGCTTTCAACGCAGGTCGTTTATTAATGAAGTATTTACCATTTAACCTCCCAGCGAGATAGTAAAGCCAATCGCTGATAAACGAGCCAGCGAACCCTGAAATGATGGTCAGTCCGGGGTCAAAAAGTCCTTGATGGATCAATGAGGACGCCACAAGGATTGCGGTCTCCCCTTCGAAAAAAGTTCCCAGCATTAGTGCGAGATATCCAAATTCTTCCAGGAACGGTTCCAAAAGCAGAGATTTAATGTGGAGTTATAAACAGTAACTCATTTAACTGGAATTGGTTCTAGATTGGTGAAATATCGAGGCGGCAAAAATTATCATAACCAATTAGCATGAGTGCATCGCCAGCGTTAATGACTGGAATGTTATTCAATCCAATGACATGGCCCGCATTCCGTGCGTGAATATTTTCTTTGAATTCGCCAAATGGATCGGTGATGGTTCCTATCCAGTCACCTTTATGGACGAATTGCCCGCATTGTACAGTTGGTTGAAAAAGTCCTGCGTGTTTTGCCCTTACCCACGAAGTACTCCAGATTATTTTATTTTCCTCGGTCGGCTCTGGGGCTGTGTCAATCATTGCTAACGATTTCATTAGTCTTAGTGTGCCGGCGATGCCCTGTTCAATTGCCTGCTGATCGAATCGTAAGGATTCTCCGCCTTCATAAACGATTACATGTTTTCCTTTTCTTGCAGCTTCTTTGCGCAGAGAATTCGGACGGAAAGGCGCATCAATAGTAAACGGGGCACAAAAGGATTGAGCCAGTTTCAAATTAGTGGGGTCTTTCAGTACGGACCTGACCTGGGGATAATTTGTGCGCATGGCCCCACCGGTATGAAAATCAATACCATAGTCAATAAAGGGAATAACATCCCGCATGAGGTTGTAAGCGAGCCTGCTTGCAAGCGATCCGCTTTTATTTCCTGGAAATGAGCGGTTGATGTCCTTACCATCCGGTACATCCCGGGAATAATTAAGAAACCCATAAAGATTAACGATAGGCATACACAGGGTTACACCCCGTTTTGGTTTGTGCAGCCCGCTATCCAAGATTCGGCGAACAATCTCCATTCCATTTATCTCATCGCCATGCATGCCTGCTGTTAGCGCGAGAACAGGACCGTCCTCAAGACCTCTGGATACATAAATAGGTGTTTCTATAATTGTGTGGGAAGGAAGCCTGGCGATATTAATATTGATCTCGGTGAATTCCCCAGGTTGAATCTCTTGACCCGCTATAAAAACTCTTTTCAATTATGTTTTTTGAATTTCTTGACAGTTTAACCTTAAACAACCAGTGAATGTGCTGACTGTTTTGGCAAAGCAAGTTAAACCGAAAGATCAATAGACAAAAAGCCTGTTAGGCATTGATTTTATCCTTTTGGATCTTTTTCTTCCCGGCATGCATTTCAAGGAACTGAAAGATTTTGCCTGCGATATCCACTTTAGTGGCAGTCTCTATTCCTTCCAATCCCGGGCTGGAGTTAACTTCCAGTATCAATGGTCCGCGATGCGAAGGCAGCATATCTACGCCAGCGACGGCGAGGCCCATTTTTTTTGCAGCTAAAATAGCGGATTGTCTTTCTGCCTTTGAAAGCTTCACGACTTTTGCAGTGGCACCACGATGCAAGTTTGACCTGAATTCGCCCTCGCGGGCTTGTCTTCTCATTGCCCCAACGACTTCTCCATTCACGACGAATGCTCGAATGTCTGCACCCTTTGCTTCCTTGATAAATTCCTGGACGATAATCCGCGCATGCAGTCCATGAAACGCTTCAATAACCGACTTCGCCGCCTTCTTATTTTCAGCGAGCACAACGCCAAGCCCCTGCGTACCTTCCAATAACTTTATTATAACAGGCGCTCCTCCCACTGCTTCAACAATGCCTTCAGTCTCGCGCGAGTAATCCATAAAGATCGTCTTAGGCAACCCTATGCCTGCACGCGACAAAATCTGCAAGCTTCTGAGTTTATCACGCGACCTTATCAAAGCCTGTGACTCCACAGCAGTAAAGACTTTCATCATTTCAAACTGTCTAACAACTGCAGCGCCGTAAAATGTCACAGAGGCTCCAATCCTGGGTATAATGGCGTCAAAATAATCGAGCCGTTTGCCTTGGTACAATACTACAGGGTTTTTCTTCTCTATGAACAGCACACATTTCATGTGATCTATAACTTCCACTTTATGCCCGCGCTCTTCGCCAGCCTCTTTGAGACGGCGCGTGGAGTACAGCTTCGAATTTCTAGATAGTATAGCAACGCGCATGAAACGTTTTTTTTTAATTATTAAGAGTGCTTTTTGCGCAGACGGACGTGTTGCCTTCGCTTGTGTTTATAGGAGAGATTTTTCTTTTTCACATCGATGAGGAAGCGATCGCGCAAAATCTTTCGCCCAATCAGTATTGGAAATTTAAGTGATCCACGGTTACACAACGAGAATTCCGTTGTTATTTCCTGGTTAAAAATTTTCAAGGTTGTCGTAATAATGAAACGACTTTCTGTTTCTCCGAACGAATTTTTTATGTCGCGAAGCGCATATTCTGAGAAAGTTAACTTCGTTCCCGTAAATTCCGAATGCTCTTCATCCAATAAAATAAATTCAAGTACGCCATCAACAATATGCACCTGATGGCAATGCAAACTTGAAGTGTACGCACCCGTATCTATTTTAGCATGTATATCAAATAATCCCAGATCGGGGAGATCTACACGATCATAACGGCCTAAGATATCCATAATGTGAAAGCGAGGTCAATATGCGCAAAATAAAAAAGTCCCGCTAGCAAGCAGGACTCTTAATATTAAACGTCAAATAGCGTTAAATGTTTGTGGCTTTTACTATGCCTTCACTTTAAACGCTACAGCGGTATTTTCCCATTTTAACTGGACTTCATCCTTTCCTAATGCAATGTTAAAAGTTTCAACAAAGCTTTCGGTTTTGGTTGGCTTCACCTTCACGCGCATTAGATCGTCTTTCTCATTGTACTTGTAAGCTCCCCATTGTTTGGGCTCCTTGTTGAGGATAATCGTCCATTCTGTTTCTCCTGGAATTGTAAATAAGGAATATTTTCCAGCGGGAACATCCTTACCCTCGATTTTCACCGGCTTGTCAAATTCAATGGTCGTGGCCTCATTCGCACCCGTTCTCCACACTTGTCCGTAGGGTTCCTTTCCCCCCAACATTTTCCGTCCCCGTGCAGAAGGCTGGCAATAAACAATTTTTACATTGGCTGCTCCAATTTTGCCTTCAACCGTAGCCTGGGGGCTCAGCGGTTTTTCCTGTGCAACAACAACGGAGGAGAGCATCGTGGCGGTGGCCAGCATCAAAAAGGTAATTCTTTTCATAATTGTTTCTTTTGAGATTTAGTTAGGGTATTTATACGTGAAAATGCCCCGAGTAGTCGGGGCATTCTCATCCTATTATATAACAACCTGTAAACTAAGTTAAGAACGGCAGAATTTCAATTTTGGTTTGTGTTGATCCTAATTTTTTTGAGAGCGCGAGCGCTCGCAAACTCAACATGCTGGGTACCATTTCATTACCTTGAAATCCTTAAAAAATTAATCGGAACAAGCGCGTCCCGACCTATTTCCCGTGTGGGTTCAATGTGGAAAGAGCCCTCTTGCCTCCCCCCATCTTATTCATGGTCTTCATCAATTTGCGCATGTCGCTAAATTGTTTCAGAAGCTGATTTACTTGTTGAATAGAGGTGCCACTCCCGGAAGCAATTCGGTTTTTTCTGCTTCCATTGATAATATCTGGATTTTCGCGCTCCTGAAGGGTCATGGCACGAATGATGGCTTCAATGGGCTTAAAGGAATTATCGTCGATATTGATATCTTTCATAGCCTTACCCATTCCCGGAATCATACCCAACAGATCCTTCATGTTTCCCATCTTTTTTACCTGCTGCAGTTGGGTAAGAAAGTCATTAAAATCAAACTGGTTCCTCCTTAGCTTCTTATTGAGCCGTGCCGCCTCTTCCTCATCAAACACCTCCTGCGCCTTCTCAACAAGAGAAACAACATCGCCCATACCCAATATCCTGCTGGCCATACGGTCGGGATAAAAGCGATCTATTGCCTCCATCTTTTCGCCAAGGCTCATGAATTTAATGGGCTTTTCGACCACTCTGCGAATTGATAGCGCAGCACCCCCTCGGGTATCACCGTCCAACTTTGTAAGCACTACGCCATCAAAATTTAATCGGTCGTTGAATGCCTTGGCGGTATTCACAGCGTCCTGGCCCGTCATCGCGTCTACCACAAACAATGTCTCGGAAGGATTCAGGGCTTTCTTCAGGTTAGCGATTTCATTCATCATCGCCTCGTCGACAGCAAGCCGACCAGCAGTATCAACAATGACCACCCGATAATTATTCTGCTTGGCGTGGTCAATGGCAGCCCGCGCAATCTTTACTGCGTCTTTGTTTTCTGGCTCGGCAAACACCTCCACTCCGACTTGAGCGCCTAATACTTTTAACTGATCAATGGCTGCCGGACGGTATATATCGCAGGCAACAAGCATGACCGAACGCCCTTGTTTCTTCAGATAATTTGCAAGCTTACCAGAAAATGTTGTTTTGCCAGAGCCTTGCAAACCAGCTATAAGTATGATGGCTGGATTACCTTCAATGCGAATATCCTCGCTTTGACCTCCCATCAGGCTTGTAAGCTCGTCATTCGTAATCTTAACCAGCAACTGACCAGGGGAAATGGCGGTTAGCACATTTTGGCCCATTGCCTTTTCCTTGATATCGTCGGTGACTTCCTTGGCGACCTTGTAATTGACATCCGCATCAATTAATGCCTTCCGGATTTCCTTTGCAGTTGTCGCAACGTTAATCTCGGTGATCCTCCCCTGGCCCTTCAAGGTTTGAAAGGCTTTTTCCAGCTTAATACTTAAATTATCGAACATAGATCGCTAATTGTAAAATGAAATATTGTTCTTTTAAGAGCCGACAAAGTTACGGGGAGACATGCTAAAGAAAAAATGGTATTACCTCATCACGCAATCGCTTTTTAATGAGCTCATAAGTATTTCTGAATGCTTCTTCCTCTACGGTTTCTCCATCGATCAGCGTAACCACCCGACTCACCCCTAACAAAGCAGTTTTTGCTGCAGCAAGTTCATTTCTACCGACAATAACTATTAACGGCTTGTCATGTTTACGCGATAGGTCCGCCACGCCTTTCACTACCTTTCCTGAAAGGGTTTGTTCGTCCATTTTACCTTCCCCTGAAATAACAAGATCACTTTGTTTCACCAGCTCTTCCAGTCCAATAAACTCAGTTATAAATTCGATGCCGCTGCGGAAGTGAATATTAAAGAATAATTGAGCGCCTCCCCCTAGCCCGCCACCAGCTCCCGCGCCAGGGAAATTTATCTCAACGCCATATTGCCTTTTTACTACTTCAGCAAAATTCCTCAACCCATCATCCAAAAATTGAACATCCTGTGGACTCGCACCCTTCTGGGGGCCAAAGACATAAGCGGCTCCCTCAAATCCGTAGAATGGGTTGCTGACGTCACAGATGGCAGTGAATGAGGTTTGTTTGATTGCGGGGTGGAGGTTTTCGAGGTCTATGGAGTGGATCGCCTTTAGATTTTTACCGATCGGTTTCAATTGTCGGCCCGATGAGTCAAAAAATCGCGCGCCCAATGCTTCTCCCATTCCAATACCTGCATCGTTGGTTCCACTACCGCCGACGCCCAGGATAATCGAACTCACACCACGGTCGAGCGCATCAGAAATAAGTTGACCAGTTCCATAAGTAGTGCCCAGCAATGCATCTCTCTCCTCCGGCCTGAGCAGTTGTAGGCCGGATGCGACTGCCATTTCAATGAAAGCAGTCTTGCCGTCACCAGAAATACCATACATGCCTTTGATGCTTCGGAAGAACGGATCGAGAACAGGGAGTTCTATTTTTTTTCCTGTGCTAAATTCCGTCAACATATCGCAAGTTCCCTCGCCACCATCTGCCATTGGAACGGAAATAATGTGCAAGTTCTTTCCTGATTCAAGCAAAGATTCTTTTAATGCCTGACAGACATTGGTAGCATCAAGCGAACCCTTGAATTTGTCGGGCGCGAGCAGGATTGTCATGAGATAAATTTAGCCATGCAACTGTCGATAGCTCAGATTCATATGTTATAACGGAATGGGATATATGGAAATACCTGTCCGGCCAAAAAAGTTGAAGTTTCCGGGGGTAACTGAAGAAACCCTGTCACATTCTTTAAATTTACAAAATCTCCTGACCCTCCGCCTGCTTCTGGATAGGCCACGAGTTTTCCCTGTTCCAACTTTACAGCTACTTGAAGAAAATAGGTGAGATTTGGTGAAAAGTTAAAATCCCTTGCGAGCGAAGCCGTCAGTTCTGGCTGATAGACGCCCAGGCTTCGAAATAGCCAGGGTCTGACATACCGATAAAAGCACATATAGGTTGAGACAGGATTTCCCGGTAATGCAAAAACCGTTTTCCCCTGTCCTGACCCAAACCAAAACGGTTTACCTGGTCGTTGATTCACTTGGTGAAAAAGTTTCTGTATCCCAAGTTCCTCAAATACTCGAGGAATAAAATCGAATTTCCCCTTTGAAACTCCGCCGGAAAGAATGAGCACTTCGTGGTCTCGTAATACAGTTTCCAAGGATTTTAACAAAATTGACTTATCATCTGGGAAATGAAATTGCTCCGCCTTCCAGTTCATCGCCATCATTGCTGCTTCAATAGCATATGTGTTAGATCTTCGGATCTGATGCGGCTGTGGTATTTCCTTAATGTCCACCAACTCATCTCCGCTGGCTATTATGGCTGCTTTCGGGAATTGAAAAACATCAACATCAATTTTGCCAACTGCAGCAAGTAGAGCAATTTCGGCGGGTGAGAGGATAATTCCGGGCTCCAGAACGACTTCATTTTCTCTGCAGTCGATACCTCGTCGGTGAATATTCTGACCTTTTTCAACAGTCTTGCTTACGATACAAGCAAGGTTGCTGTTCATTTCGAGATCTTCGTACTTGATTACCGTATCCGTATTTCCAGGAAGTACTGCACCTGTCATGACCTCAGCACAATTGGCTGCAGAGACCAATTGGGATTGCTGGTTACCTGCCGCCTGAACGAATTCAACAGGGAATTCTTTTTTTCCTGATTTCCACACCTCGTACTGGATGGCGATGCCATCCATTGAAACGCGATCGAAGGCTGGAAAGTCGCGGTCCGCTTTGATACTTTCCCCCAACACGCGGTTAACAGATACTTGCAACGGAACGTTTTCAACGCGACGGTTATACAGATTGGAAAAGATAATATCGGCGGCTTCTGTTACACTCACCATGTATTTATTTTAATTTACGCCCGCCATTTGTATTCGCAGAACTAAAATCGAGAGCGGCTAAAAGTATGAGTAAAAAACAATTTACACACATTTCCAAAGACGGAAATCCACAAATGGTTGATGTTTCCGAAAAAAAAATAACAATTCGTGTTGCCGAAGCTCAAGCTACCATCGATGTGGGCGAAGAGATTCTCAGCATGATTCATGATGATGAACTGATCACCAAAAAGGGCCCGGTTTTTCAAACAGCCATCATAGCGGGTGTTATGGGTGCAAAAAAAACGCACGACTTAATCCCATTTTGCCATCCACTCGGACTTGAGGATTGTCAGATCAAAATTACGGTCGTTAACAAGCTCATTGTGATCGATACGAGAGCTGTTGTCACATCTAAAACAGGTGTCGAGATGGAGGCGTTAACCGCAGCATCCATAGCAGCTCTCACCGTTTATGATATGTGTAAGGCAATCTCTCATAATATTAAGATCCGTGAGATAAAGCTCATGGCAAAGTCGGGAGGAAAAAAAGATTTTAAACGCACTTAGAGTTTATGACACTTCGCAGGCGCCTGTACCTCATCCTGAGTCCAGATGAAAGGGGTGGTTTACTTGAAAGAATTTTTGAGATTGCTCTAATCGTTACTATTATCCTGAACATCGTGGCCATTGTGCTTGACTCTATTCCAAGCATTCACAAGGAGTATGCTGTTCTTTTTGATGAATTTGAAATTTACTCGGTGGTATTCTTTACTTTGGAATACATTGCCAGAGTCTATTCCATTGTGGAGGACTCCAGGTTTCGTCATCCTGTCCGCGGCAGGCTTAGGTATGTAAAGACACCTATTGCCATTATAGATCTTCTGGCCATAATTCCATTCTTCATCGAATTCCTCACGATCGACTTGCGGTTTTTGCGGATTTTCCGATTAATGGCTCTGTTCAGGATGTTCAAGATAGCACGTTACCTTCATGCATTGAAGATTTTCAGAAGTGTATTAAGAGATCGCAAAGAGCAACTTGTCCTGAGTTTTATTTTTGTACTTTTTGTGCTGGTTGTTATTTCATTCATTATGTTTTACGTCGAGAATGAAGCGCAACCCGAAAAATTCAGCAGTATCCCAGAGACAATGTGGTGGGGGATAGCAACGCTGACAACTGTGGGTTATGGCGACGTCGTTCCCATCACATCGCTTGGAAAATTTTTAGGAGGGATTTTTGCTATTGCCAGTGTAGGGTTGCTTGCACTTCCCGCAGGGATTTTATCGTCAGGCTTTTTTGAAATGCTCCACAAGGGTCCGGTTTCGAAAACAACAAAAGTATGTCCACACTGCGGAAAAAAAATAGACAATTGAGATGAACCAGACGACACGCACGCTAAACGGGCTGATTTTAGCAGGAGGAAAGAGCTTGCGCATGGGACAGGACAAAAGTCTCATTGAGTACCACGATGTGTCACAGCGCGAATATCTTTTCAACATGCTAAAAAATTTCTGCGCCGTTGTATTTACGTCTTGCAAGATTACAGACACAGTCCCGATTCGATTTAACCCACTCCCCGACCATTTTGATTTTGAAAGTCCGCTGAATGGTATTCTCTCGGCACTTACTCATGATTCCATTGCTGCATGGCTTACCGTACCCATAGATATGCCTCTGATCGACGTGGAGATAATTTCTTACCTGATAGACAAGCGCGACCCCGCGAAAGTCGCTACGTGTTTTTATGATTCGGAGGGTAAGGACCCAGAGCCCTTGATCGCCATCTGGGAACCTAAGGCCTATCCGTTAATGCTCAATTTCTATAAAGCGGGCAAAATTAGCCCGCGTGATTTTCTAAAGATGGAGGATATCTGCATCCTTCAGATACCTGATCGAAATGCGCTCGTTAATATCAATAGTCCTGAAGAATTGAAGAAGTTCAGAACCGGATCGGTTTAGTTATCATATTGAATGGTGAGCTCAACCCGACGGTTAAGCGCTCTTTTCTCTTCTGTGCTGTTGTCATTTAACGGTTCAGTCATGCCCCGGCCATCAGTAGAGATCCGTGATGATTCCACTCCTTTCCGTACCAAATATTCCTTCATTTTTTGTGCGCGGAATTGCGATAATTTCATATTGAATTTTTCCGAACCCACGTTGTCCGTATGACCAACAAGCTGAATTTCAAGTTCGGGGTTATCCTTTAGCGCTTTGGCCAGATCATCGAGGTATTCCGCAGTTTTCTTGTTTACCTCTGCGCTGTTAAATTCAAAATTAAAATCCAGCGTGGCCTTCTCCAGAATCAAAGGTTCATGTTTTAATTTGCCTGCTTCGGCGCTAGCTTTTAAAGAATCCTGCTTGTGTTTAAGGCGGGCACTCATGTCTAGAGCAACCGCCTCTATGGTGACTGTATCAGCTTTAGGACTCGTATCAATTGACCGGTTAGGTACCGGCGTCTTATTTACTGCGAACTGCTTGCCGTCGGTTTGCCTTCGCGTAGTTTGTACGGGTTTCTTAGACTTCTTTCTTTTTATATTCTTCTTAGTGGGAACGACAAGTTTCCGGAGCTCTAGCCCAATTTCAACGGCGCCGGTATTGGCTACATTTGTCACGACGACGGGAAAATCATAGCTCAGGCCCACCGTAAAGTTTTCCTTGTAAAGTTGTAGTCCTAATATACCGGAACGGCCGATAACATATTTTGTAATGATGTTAATATACGCTGGATCCTTCGCCGAAAATGTCTTCAAGTCATATCGAGTGATAAGTCCGGCATTCAATACATTGTTCGAAGCGCTTCGGGTGTACAACAGTTCAGGATATAGGCTCACATTACCCCTGTGGTAACATCTGAATCCTAAGGTGGAGACAAATGTTGAATTTAGTTGACTCTCCGAACCGATGAAGGAATTGTCAGGTTTGTTAAAATCAAAGAAAGAAAGGCCCCAATAAGAAAGTATTGTCCCTTTCGTATCGGTCTGTTGCCAGTACAACCCTACGCTAAACGTAACAAACTCGGAATTAAACTGCCCTGAGTTTTCGCCACTTGCAAGGGCTTCGTTAAATCCGCGGTCAGGCACATACTGAGAGCCCGTGTACAAACCCGCAAGATCGATTTTTCTGTTTTGGTAAAGTCCCTTGATACCCAGCGAGATTGTCTGATATTTCGCAAGCGGGACGTTCAATGCGTAGCTTAATCCTACTTCCTGTGTATTAAAAATACCTGCTTGCCCCGAGCGGTCATCCATAAACGATATGCCAATTCCCGACCAACGCGCGCCTGTTCGTGATATCAGAGGATATGAAGCGTTCAGAATATTACTAGTTAAATGAAACCCGCCGTCCGTTGCCTGGTTGCGATAGTCAACACTCAATGAAGCATAATCCGAGTTACCAACCTGACCGGGATTTATGCGTTGGGGAGTAAAGTTGTACTGAGAGAATTGAAAATATTGTGCTGCACCTGTATTTACACAGGCCAAAAATACTATGCCCACAATAATTATTCTCATGCAGCTCGGATTAACGAATCAATACGATCGAACCAGAATCTTTTCCATTCAATAGTAACTGCCCGTCTGTAACTTCACCCTTCACCTCCCAAAAGTAAACGCCTGGCGGCTGCTTGTTACCGTTTTTAGTTCCATCCCATCCAGTTTGAACCGCTTCGGACACATCAGATGTCTTGTACACCAGTGAACCCTCGCGATCGTAAATACTAAGTGAAAAGCTTCGGGCCGACGATACACCATAGATCTTTAACTGGTCGTTTTGTCCATCATCATTGGGTGAGAAAAGGTTAGGAATAAAACCTGTGTTTTCCACTATAACAGTCACCGACGCCTGAGCAGAACATTCAAGCGAATCATATCCGGTAACGATATACTGAATCGTGGTGGATGGTGAAGCCAGAGGATTTGGAATGTCTGTTTCGCTTAAACCTGTGGTTGGCGACCAGATATACCGCTGAGCCCCTGACGCTTGCAGTTGAACTTCGCCGCCACTCATTATTTTTATTTGCTCGGAGCTTACTTTAACGTTGGGCTTGCTCAGGTTTATAGCGGTCTTACGCAAGATTTGACAACCCTGTGAATTTGATAAAGTAGCAAAAACAGAATCAGGTTGCGTTATGTCATAGGTTATTGAATTCGACGAACCCAGATCCCCAAAATTCTGGCTGCTCCAGCTTATCGATTCCCATCCAGCCTCTGCGGAAAGCTCAATGGATGAATTAGCGCAGGCATACGTTTCATCCATTTCGATTTTGAGCGTGTCGTTATTCACTCTTATCGTCCATGCTTTCAATGTCGCGCAGCCCTCTACAATGGGATGAAAGTAAAATATTGTGTCACCCTTTGGGTTGGAAGCAGTGGAAAACGAATTTTCAACTCCCAAGCCCAAAAAACCATCGGCAAATGAAAACCACAATGCACCGGCGGGCGCGGTGAAAGTGATATTCTCACCCGTACAAGCCGATACCTCCTCCGTTGATATTGTTGCACAAGCACTAGGACCGATGCCGACCCCTCCAAGACACACCGTGCTCAGACCAAGGCGGGTACCCGCATGAAAAGAGTTGTCAACGGCCTGGATGGAAAACTTTAATCCGTTGGGATCAATATCTTTTAACAAGGCGAAATTGTTGGTTCCGTTGTTTCCATGTGTGACGGTCAGGCGTCTCTCACTCATTAAATCAAACTCGCCTGCTTTGTGGTTGATTGTTCCGCTAAGAAACATATCATAGGTCAAAGACTTCATGGGCGTGTGGTCATCGGCAGGCTTTTCCCAATACATGAAAACACGGTCGAATATCGGTAGGGCTACAGCATGAAGCGGACTTCCGGGGCTCAGATTTGTTGCTCTAGGCATATCACGAGAAACTGTTAGTCTCAGCGGGCCGTTATCAGTAAGCGTTAGCAATTCCAGATTTCCATCACCTTCCAGATCCCCAAACCGTTGGCCGCGCAGATGAGATGATGGCAAAGAATGAATTGCCCCGGTGCTAAATTGTATGAGGTTGATGGTATCCCCTGACTGGTCCATACCATAGTAACTAATATCCGCGACCCCGTCGTAGTTGAAGTCGGCTACAAATGGTTTACCATTTCGCAAGGTCATCGGCAGCTCCGAAGAAACATACGTGCCCGCATTATTCTGAAACTTTGTGGTATGCCATGCACCATTTTTATCCTCTGCTATTAAGATTATTTCGAAAAATCCGTCGCCGTTGGAGTCGCCCGACGAGGAAAATCCCGACTGCGAAGTGAACGATTCAGTTTTAAAGTGGAAATTTCCCTTGTTGATGAGAAACCTGCTGATTGGTTCCCCCATACTGGATTTGCCGCTGATGAAAACATCAATGTCTCCATCACCATCGGCGTCGAAAGATTCAATAGAGGAACAAACAATATCCATTGAGTCGTGCACGGTCAGCCAAGTATCACCGGGAAATTGTTTTAAAAATCGCATGTAAGAACCCCCTGCATCTGAACCGCTGATCAATATTTCCGGGACTGCATCATTGTCGAGATCGGCAAAACGGGCTATTGAAAAGGTAGGAAGAGGAACCAATTTCTCGTCAAAACCAAAGGCGCCCTTATTCAGATATATGACAGTGATATCGGCACTATTTTTCTTTCCCGAAACCAGTACATCTATGTCGTTGTCGCGGTCAAAGTCAACCAGGCGATAAGCGTGATACGATATTATAGGAAATGAATGCAATAATTCAAGTGAAGTGTTCGTGGTGTCGCCTTTGATAATTCCAATGTAATCCAAATTGTTCGCGCTCTTCATCATCAGCAAAATATCAAGTAACCCATCATTATCGAGATCTACCCATTCAAACTCAACGTGGTTGATTGAATCTGGGAGCTCAAGATAAGGATAGGCCGGTTGCGCCGTTGCGCTCATCGAAAGGACCAAGAGTCCCAGAATGATTACGAATCGGTTCATGCTGCGTTAATCTTTAATTTTATGAATCTGGAATGTAAGAGGGAGCGAGATCCTGCTCGCAACGGGCTTGCCATTCAAAGTTGCAGGCTTCCATTCCGGCATGTCTTCAATCAGTCGCCTGCATTCTCTCTCGAAAGGTTCACCCAAAGATTCTACAATCTCAATTTGTTCAGCTTCTCCATGTACATTGATAACAAAAGATATGGTTTGTACGCCCTGAATGGAGTCCTGCAGGGCTTCAGCGGGATAGACAAGATTTTCATTAAAATACTCGTATAATAAAGAATACCCGTTCACAGGTTCAGCTTGCACATATCCCGATTCTTTCAGTTCCGCGTCGACTTCCCCTTTTATTGGAGATCTCTCCGTGGTGGCCTCGTGCACCTTTTCAGGGGAAATTGTTTTGGATTCATCCTTCTCTATCTCGACTTCCTCTGTCTTCTCTGTGGCGGAATCCAGCGGGAAAGATGGAGTTATCTTTTGCGGGTTAACCACGCTTTCTTGCGCTTCTCGTTCAGCCTCTATGGGAGTTCGGGAATTATTTGTCATCCGCAAGAATGCAACTATACCAACCGTTATCAACAAAATTGGAGCAACCCACTTTAATATTAAGGTTGTGCGGGACACATGCAATGCCATCTTCCTGTCACTCAGCAGGCGATCGAAATTCATGTAGCTTTGAATTTCCTCATCGGAAGGCTGCGGTCTATTTCTCATTATTTTAATCTTTTGCTTCATGATTGCCCAAGGAAAAATTTTTTCATTTTTTGCAAAATGCGATACACTTTCACCTTTGCGTAAGTCTCCGTGATACCTATGATATCGGCGACTTCTTTGAATGGACGTTGTTCAAAAAAGCGCAATTCAATGAGTTGAAGTTCTTCGACTGAAAGTTTGCTCAGAATCGCCGGCAACCGTTTCCGGAGATCGTCCTCCCCTGTGTTTGTTGTCATTTCATCGTAGAGACTTTCAATCATGTTATCCTCAATAGTCACAATTCTGTAGCGCTTGCTCTTTCGGAAGAAATCATTGCATTCATTTAAGGCAATTCGAAAGAGCCAGGCCGAAAAAGGAAGCCCACGGAACTTAAATCTCTTGAGATTTAACAAGGCTTTTAAAAAGACCTGGGATGTGAGATCGGCCGCAAGCTGTTTATCCTCCACACGGTGAAGCACAAAGAGAAATATTCGCTTGAAATACTTCTCATATATGGGCTTAAATGCCTCAGGATCAGACTGAGACTCCAGAATCAAATCCTCCTCCGCTTTTGACTGTCTTTGCGGTTCGCCTTTTTCTTTAATGACCAAATCTTTTTTCTAGCTTAATTTCAAAACCTAAATGCACGAAAGTCAAAAAGATACAATTTCGGAGGGCCTTTTTTAGTAAATCAGACGTATTTTCCATGTAAGATTTAGGTCGATTTCTAACTTTTATTGCTTATCTTTCAGCTGAAATCACTACATAAAAACTTCGTCCATGAAAACAGTTAAGACTTACGTCAATCCAATACATCGCGATCTGTTGATTGCCCTGAGTATTGGATTCACAATGGCAGTTATCATTGTATCGACAGTAGTCTATCTACTGGGATAAAAAAAAGCTCCAAAAGGAGCTTTTTTTATATATTCTTTGTCTGAAGCAGCAAACTTACGCCCTCATCTCAATTTCCGGTCTTGCTGAGACCCATTCCTCGCCATCTTCAAATACTTCTTTCTTCCAAATTGGTGCCATTGTCTTGACGGAGTCAATAATGAATTGACACGCCTCGAATGAATCTTTTCGGTGAGGTGTCGAGACGGCAACCACAACAGAAGTTTCTCCAGGTTTAAGAGTACCGATCCGGTGACTCACTGCCCATCCCAATAGCGGCCAGCGGTGAGAAGCCTCTTCAATAATCTTTCTAATCTGTGACACTGCCATAGTTTCATAGGCTTCGTACTCAAGCCAGAGCACATTTTTTCCATTTGCTTTATTGCGAACAGTTCCAACGAATACATTCACAGCACCAGCACTCAAGCTAGACACTGTATCGATGATTTTTTGAACATCAATAGACTTTTCTGTGATTTTAATCATGATTTGAAAAGATTGGGTTGAACAATAAAATGCAGCGAGCTAATGAAGGTAATGAAATACGCTATAAACGCAAAGAAAAAATCACTTACCCTCCGCTGACCGGAGGGATGAGAGCAATCTCATCTGACGGCTTCAACAAAATCTCATCATCTGCATAGTCATTATTCACTGCGATAAAAAGTGAGCGCAAGCCTGACAATTCCGGAAATCTTGAATGTAATGCGGCCCTTAAATCAGCTACCGTCTGTCCCTGTGTCTCTATAAACGTCTCTCTGCCGCCCAGCAGGTCCTTTGTAATTCCGAATGCCTTGACCCGATACTTATTCATAGAGACAAATTTACGTTTTATGCTGCAATGAGTGGTGGGTTATTTGAATTTAACGCTCGCTTTTTGGCGTATATAACCGGTTATTGGTGCGGCCTACAGGGTCATTAAGCTGGACTCAATGACCCTGAAAAGCCAGTTTCCACCAAACAAACGGGGTTTCTGACAATTTTTACGTCGAAACATTTCAGCCCGCACCATTTAAGTTTAGTTGTATGAGATGTAACATTTACCGGATAAGAGGTACCTTTGCATTCAACTCAGTTCGATTTGACAACGCTTTACGATAATCACGGACGACCCATTAACTACGTGCGACTGGCAGTTACGGACCGTTGTAATTTGCGCTGCTTTTATTGTATGCCAGAGGAAGGTATCCGCTATCTTCCAAAAAAACATTTATTAACCTTTGAGGAGATTGAGCGCTTGATTTCCATTTTGGCGTGTATGGGCATTTCCAAGGTAAGGTTGACCGGAGGTGAGCCGTTTGTTCGAAATGACTTAATGCAATTGATTGAAAAAATTGCTTCCATCCAGGGCGTTCAGGACCTACATCTCACCACAAATGGCGTGCTGACTGCGCCTCACGTTCCTTTGCTGAAGAAGCTTGGTATCGCTTCTGTTAATCTGAGTCTAGATACGCTAGACAGAACAAGATTCCACAATATAACCCGGCGCGATGAATTTGAGCCGGTTATGGAGACCCTACATCTTTTATTGGAACATAAAATTCCAGTCAAGATCAATGCGGTCGTTATGGAGGGAAAGAATATTGAAGACATTCTCCCGCTTATTGAGCTATCGAAAAATTACCCAGTGGATATACGCTTTATTGAAGAGATGCCGTTTAATGGCGAGGGTAACCATTACCCTACCCTCAAGTGGACTTACAGGAACATACTTCAATACATCGAGAGTCATTACCCAACGCTGACAAAAATCCCCGATGCACCGTTTTCAACATCTTATAATTACCGTGTGCCAGGTTACGCAGGAAACATCGGCGTGATTGCTGCATTCAGCCGCACATTTTGCGGCACGTGTAATCGTATTCGCGTCACAGCCCAAGGCATGCTGAAGACCTGCCTTTATGATGATGGTGTTCTGGACATCCGGCAACTTCTGCGCAGCGGAATCGATGATGAAGAGATAAAGCACCAACTGATGAGCGCATTTAAGTCAAGAGCCAAAAATGGCTTTGAAGCAGAAGGGAAAAGACATAATCATCTTCCCGTTTCAGAGTCTATGTCCACCATCGGTGGATGAAATCTGCAATAGACACCATTATGGTCATCTATATGATGGGCTGAATTTGGAATAGCGGATAAGTTTTATTCAGCAATCTTCCTATTTTGCGGCTCATTATAGCCCGACCATGAAAAAAATTAATTTTTCAAAGGATGTTCTCCCCCACACCATTGCTATCGGCGTATTTCTATTAGTGACCGTATTTTTTTTTAATCCCCTATTTTTTGACAATAAAGTATTGGATCAGTCTGACATAACTCAGTGGGAAGGTTCATCAAAAGCCATGCGCGACTTCCGGGAGAAGGCCGGCGAAGAACCTTTGTGGACTCCGTCTATGTTCAGCGGAATGCCGGGCTACCTGGTCAATGTCCGTTGGGGAAACACAGCGGTCGATATTTTAAAGGGCATCTTGTCATTTAAACTTCCTCACCCCGTATGCAATATCTACCTGGCTTTTATTTGCTACTATATTATGCTCCTTGCTTTCGGTGTCAGACCTTATCTTGCAATTGCTGGCGCCTTAGCATTTGGCCTTTCTACTTATATCATTATTGGGTTAAGCGTCGGTCATAATTCGAGGATTGGCGCTATTGCGTTCATGCCTTTGGTAGTGGCAGGCGTACACCTCGTGTTCTCCAATAAGAAGATTCTCGGTTTCGGTGTCACAACGGCAGGCCTATCACTTCATTTTCGGGAGAATCACGTGCAAATGACTTACTATCTGTTGATCATATTAGCGGCTTATGGTATAATGCAACTGATCGTTTTTGTAAGGGCCAACAGGACCAAGGAGTTTGTGAGAACTTTTGTATGGTTAATACCCGCAGGACTTATTGCCCTTGGCACGTTTATCGGGCCCATGTGGGCTGTTCAGGAATATAGTGTATACTCCCGCGGCAAATCTGAGCTGACCAATACACCCGGAGAATCCGGCGGACTTGATCGCGAGTACGCTTTTCGTTACAACTATGCGATCGATGAACCTATGACGCTGCTGGTTCCTAATTACTATGGCGGAAGCAGCAGAAATCTCTTTGTTCAGGATAGAGAAAGCGACGTCTATAAAGCGCTTGCACGCAATGGCGACGAAAAAATGTTCAATCAACTCGCATATTATTCCGGCGCTTACTGGGGACCCAGCACTCCTTCACCCTATTATGCAGGCGCTATCATCGTGTTTCTCTTTGCCGTAGGAATTGCGGTTGCTGAAAGGAAATATGTATGGTGGCTTGTCTCGATTAGTGTTCTGGCGGCGATGATGAGTTGGGGAAGTAACTTCGCCGCATTTAATTATTTTATTTTCGATTATCTGCCGGGATATAATAAGTTCAGGTCCGTCACCTTCACCATTATAATAATATTGTTTTCTATGCCGCTGCTTGGATTCATCGGCTTAAATAAACTAGTAACTGAAGGTTTGGCTAAACCAATAAAGAAAAAAATATTGGTTGCATTTGGGATTGTTGGCGGTATCT
>JAICGJ010000102.1 GCA_025923195.1 Chryseolinea sp. | reverse complement strand
TCGGAAGGATACACTTGCTCGGTACTTGAAAGTTGCAGCAGTTCCTGTTTCAATCTTTTTCGTTGCTCAAGAATTTCTTGCACAGCCTTGTCTTTTTTTTCCGAGGCAAGCAAAGTCTGCAACGCGATTTCCTGAGTTTGAATACTTACGTTATATGGATATTTGATCTTGTTTAGGATATCGATAATTTCTTTGGAGCTGAACGCCATCCCCAACCGTAAGCCCGCCAGACCCCATGCTTTGGAAAATGTCTGCAAGACGATAAGATTCGGATAAATTGGCAAGTAACTTGTAAAACTATCACCATGGGTAAAGTCGATGTATGCCTCGTCAATCACAACGATACCGTCGAAGCGATCCAGTACTTTCAAAATCGAGTCACGGTTTAGCAAATTCCCGGTGGGGTTGTTCGGACTGCATAAAAAGACAGCCTTGGTATTCGGGGTCACACGGTCGAGGAGTGCTTCAGCATCGAGATCAAATTTGTTTGTTAATTCTACTTTAATAACAGGTACTGCATTTACGTCTGCGCAGACTGCGTACATGCCATAGGTAGGATCAGTAACGATAACTGAATCGCGATAAGGCTCGCAGAATGCACGGATAATCAAATCAATTGCCTCATCGCTTCCGTTGCCGAGAAAAATTTGTTCGGGGCTGACGTTTTTGATGGGTGCTAATACCACTTTTACCTTCAGTTGCAACGGGTCCGGGTATCTGTTGTAGGGCGATGGATACGGATTTTCGTTGGCATCTAAGAAGATCTCCGCCTCACCTTTAAATTCATCGCGAGCCGACGAATAGGGCTTCATTTTGAGAATATTCTTCCGAACCCATCTTGAGACATTTGCCGTATTTTCTTGACTGGCCATTTTTATTTTTTTTCTAATTTCTGATCCGTGGAATTGACGCTCTATTTTTTGTTTAAACTTTCTAATCTTATTCGGATTGCCATCTTGTGTCCTGCGAGTTGTTCGGCATCAGCCATTTGTTCAACGGCTGGACCCAACGCTTTCATTCCTTCCTCGCTTACCTTCTGGTACGTAATGTATTTCATGAAACTTTCCAGCGCTACTCCCGCGAACGCTTTGGCGTAACCATTTGTGGGTAAGGTATGGTTTGTACCCGATGCATAGTCGCCGATAGCCTCTGGAGAAAAATTTCCAAGGAAAACCGACCCCGCATTAGTAATCTGCGAAACTATCTCCTCGTGATTTCTTGTGTTGATGATAAGGTGCTCGGGCGCGTATTCATTGACAAAGGCGATGGCATCCTTTTCATTTTCGAGGAGAATTACGCGGCTATTTACTAAGGCTCTTTCTGCGATTGTTTTGCGGGGCAGCGACTGGATCTGGTTCTTAATTTCATTCTGGATCGGGTCAATCATTTTTTCATTGTTGACGACCAGGATCACCTGACTATCCTCCCCGTGTTCCGCTTGTGACAAAAGGTCGGCAGCAACAAATGAATAATTTGATGAATCGTCGGCCATGATAAGTACCTCGGAGGGACCGGCAGGCATATCAATTGCCACACCGTCTTCAGTAACCAGTTGTTTTGCCTTAGTGACATATTGATTGCCAGGGCCAAAAATTTTGTAAACTTTAGGAATACTCGCCGTTCCATAGGCCATCGCGGCGATTGCCTGGGCACCACCTACCTTGAAGATTTTTGAAATGCCCACCAGCTGTGCGGAAAATAGGATAGCGGCGTTTACTTTTCCAGAGGAATCGGGAGGCGTGCATAAAATTACTTCACCGCATCCAGCCAGCTTAGCTGGAATCCCTAACATGAGCACTGTGGAGAACAGGGGCGCGGAGCCGCCTGGTATATATATACCAACTTTGTCGATTGCAACGGATCTTCTCCAACAGGTTACTCCGGGCATGGTCTCGATAGGAAGCGATTCCCTTTTTTGTGCGGCGTGAAACTTCTCAATGTTGGAAGCGGCGGTACGAATTGCTTTTTGGAGATCAGAGGTAACGGAATTAACTGCTTCCTCGATTTCAGTTGTTGTGACCTGAAATGTGTTAATTGATACTTTGTCAAATTGCAAAGTAAGTTCGCGCACGGCACTATCACCTGATTTCCTAACCCTGTTCAACACATTTCGTACAGCCCCATCTAAGAATTCCAGCTCCAGCTGGGGACGTTCGGTCAATTGGTGCCACGTGTCTTTCGGTGGATTCTTGAATATTTTCATGTTAAGAAGTGTTGAAGTGCGAAGTACTTGTGCTCGTGTTAAACAATCATCTTTTCTATAGGTATTACCAAAATTCCTTCTGCGCCGCAATCTCTCAGCAAGTCGATTTTTTCCCAGAAATCATTTTCATCCACAACAGAATGGAGCGAGCTCCAGCCTGGGCGGGCCAGAGGCACAATGGTTGGACTCTTCATTCCTGGAATAACCGTTGTGATTTTTTCAATGGCACCGTTGGGACAATTCATAAGAATGTATTTATTGTTCTTAGCTTTCTTGACTGCCTCGATTCTGAATAGAAGTCTATCCAAGATCTTTTTCTTTTCAGGTTCAAGTTCGGGATTTGCGATGATAACCGCTTCGGATTGCATTACGGTCTCAACTTCTTTAAGCCCATTGCCAAGCAGTGTACTTCCCGTGCTCACGATGTCGCAAATAGCATCGGCCAACCCAATGCCTGGAGCAATTTCGACCGAACCACTGATTTCATGAATGCCGGCGGTAACATTTTTTTTGGCAAGAAAATCTTTTACAATGTTGGGGTAGGAAGTAGCAATATTTTTTCCATTTAGGCTTTCAATTCCCGTGTAATTCTCTCCACGAGGTACTGCGATTGATAACCTGCATTTTGCAAAGTCAAGACGCTTCACAATTTCATTGCGCTTTTGTTTTTCAGCCACAATATTTTCCCCTACCACGCCCACGTCGGCAACCTTGTCCTCAACGTATTGTGGAATGTCATCATCGCGAAGAAAGAGTACCTCAACGGGAAAATTCCGAGCTTGCGTTTTTAATTGATCTTTTCCATTGCTAAAAGAAAGTCCGCTCTCTTTCAACAGGGCGACAGAACCTTCCTGCAATCTTCCAGACTTCTGAATTGCTATGCGGAGCATTGTACTCATATATTGGGTACCTCAACCTATGGTTCGGCTAAGGATTTGTTTGATGATTTGTCGTTAACCTTCGAAAGCTGCCAAGCGTTAGGGTGCAATTGACAATAAAAAAGGCTTGTCACAATCGCGACAAGCCTTTTAAAATCTCTTTATATTCAGATCAAAACATAGTCTTGCCACGCATATCATTTACATGATGACGGTGGTGCAAGCTTACGTTTGATATTTTTTTCATTGCCTTAACGGGTACAAATAAATCAAATGCTTTTAAATTCTCAAAATTTACTTCTCAAAAACATAAGAAAAAGCAAAATTACCCCCGAGAGAACGATTGTGATTTCATTATTGTAATGAAATCATCCCTGGTATTGAGATATGATCAGATTATGGTGGATTTCAGGAATTCTGCTGTTGTCTTGTATGGACAGCACGGAGACCCGGCTTCAGCGCTTTTTGATTCAAAGCAATGAAATGGTTGTGAAACAGAATGTTGAGCAGGCTGAGCGCTTCCTGAAGGAAGCACTTAAACTCGATTCCTGTTTCGCGGATGCCTGGAATAACCTGGGGACGTTGTATTTTAATCAGCGGAAATACCAGGAAGCGTTAGAATACTACGATCATGCGGTGCAATGCCGACCCGATTTTCTTCAAGGGTATTTTAACCGTGCCAACACTGCTTACGAATTGAAAGAGCATTACAGGGCGCTGAAGGATCTCGAAACGATAATCAAAAATTATCCCGATACTTCCACCGTATTTTTTTTGCAGGGGTTGGTATTTACACATCTCAGAAAATTTGATGATGCGCTAGGGTCATTTAAAAAAGCCCATGAATTGGATGACAACAATAGCGAGATCCTGGTGAACCTGGGCACTGTTCATTATTATAAAAGAAATTACGATAGCGCGCGGTACTACCTGGATCGTTCGCTTCAGCTGAACGCAAACGAAGCAAATGCGTTCAACGCACTGGCGATGGTAGAGCTGGAGTTGGAAAACTATGAAAAGGCCCATGAACTTCTCAGCAAAGCTCTTGCCTTGCATCCGGAGGATCCCTACTTTATGAACAACCGCGGATACCTATTTCTAAGGACACAGCAAATGGAAAAGGCATTGACTGATATTAATCTTAGCATCACACTCGATCCGTACAACGGTTGGGCCTACAGGAACAAAGGACTCTATTATCTGATGTCAAAAAAATATGAGGATGCCATCAGATTGCTGCAACGTGCTGAGGCGATTGACCCGTTCATAGAAAAAGTATACTTTTTCTTAGGCGAGGCGCATCACAAAAACGGCAATAAAACAGAGGCATGTGCGCATTATACAAAAGCGTTGGAAAGGAAGGAAATTTCCCTTGAAGATTACGACATAAAATGCAAGTGAGTTGTATTATGTATTCTGCCCTTGTAAAAAATCTTATCGAACGATTAAAACTTGAACTTCCCTCGGCTCTGGCACACGACCCTCTTCGTGCCATCCCGGTCGGGCCTCTCAAGCCGAAATTCAAGACAGATCTTCCCAAACGACCGGGTAGCGTGCTTATCCTGTTGTACGAAGATGATGGAGAAATCAAATTTCCGCTGATAAAACGCCCTGAATATCCTGGAGCTCACGGTGGACAAATCAGCTTGCCCGGGGGCAAGACAGAAGGCAGTGAAGATTCCATTCAAACTGCCCTCCGGGAAGCGCATGAAGAAATTGGAATCACTAGCCGTGACGTTAACGTTCTCGGTCGGTTGAGCGAGTTTCACGTAATTCCCAGCAACTTTCTGATCACACCAGTTGTTGCCAGCATCGACTATAAGCCACAGCTGATTCCTGACCCATATGAAGTTGCAGGCATTTTAACGGGTTGCATCAGCGGTCTGATCAGAGAGGATGCTGTGGGAACCACTGAAATTATCGCTGCGGGGCAATACCGGATGAAGGCACCCCATTTCAAAATCGACAATGAAATTGTGTGGGGCGCTACGGCGATGATATTAAACGAATTCAGGATGATCCTGAAGGAAATCATGTAGTGATTGGCAAACCCAGGCAACGAATACGAATGCTTTATAGTTTGCCGGAAATACGAGCGGCATACGCTTCAAGTTTTCCAACTTCCTGGTCGATCATCCACAGTCCGACGCCTTCTTCTCCGATAATGTCAAATATCTCCACAGCTCTGCGGGCCAGGGTTTCTTCTTCGCGCTGTTCAGTAACATACCATTGCAAGAAGTTAAAAGTGGCAAAGTCCTTTATTTGCAGACACTGATCTACAATATTATTGATGGATTTGGTCACCTCGATTTCATGCGTAAGAACCGATTCGAACACCTCGCGGAGCGTGCTGAATTTATGCTTGATACCTGTAATTTCAGGCTGAAGGGCATGTCCGCCGGCAGCATTTACGTAGCGAAATAATTTGAGCATATGTACGCGCTCTTCTTCGGAATGTTTATACAAAAACTCTGCGGAGACTTCAAAACCCTGCGTATCGCACCACGATGCCATCGATAGATACGCTGCGGAGGATTTACCCTCCATTACAATCTGCTTGTTTAACATCTCTTCAATCTCTGGAGTGATTGACCGGGCCGGAGTATAGGTTTGCTTCTTCATAATATTTATTTCATAAAGGTATCGAAAACCTCCAAACTAGAACATTTTACTGATATTTATTATTTGGATTAATTCTAAATAAGGTATAGACTTGCGAGGAGATGAGCCATTCTAAATCCGTCAGCACCATCATTGCCGATAACCAGCCCTTAGTCGCTGCCGGTCTTGAGTCCCTTCTAGTCGAGAATCAAGGGTTTGATGTGATTGGAAAAATCAATAAAGGCGCAGACCTAATGCAGTTTGTGGAGACCCTCCAGCCCTCGTTACTCATAGCCGACTACAATCTGCCGGGATTTATTTCATTGGACGATATCAGGAACGCTATGTCCTTTTCGCCCAAGACTAACGTGCTTATCTTATCTTCTGACAGCAATAAGCCGAGCATTCTTGAGGCGCTACAACTTGGTATTAACGGATATGTAACAAAGGAGTGCAGCCTGGATGAGGTCGGTATGGCAGTTCAGTCAGTTGCTAAGGGTGAAAAATTCTTTTGTCACAAGATCCTGGACATCATTATGGAAAAGCATTTAAAAGTCGAATCCGGTTCGGAGGCTTCATTGCTCACGGCACGCGAAACTGAAGTACTTGAGCTCATTGCTCGTGGAAATTCTACCCTCGCGATTGCCGACAGACTTTTTCTTAGTCCACATACCGTTCAGACGCATCGGAAAAGCATTATTCGCAAGCTGAACATCAAGTCACCTACAGAGTTTGTGATCTATGCTTTAGACTTCGGGCTCTTAAAAATCCGGTAGTTCTAATTAGCCAGCAGGGGTTCAATAACCTTGGAAACATTTTCTGCCACAATTTTATGCCCTTCGGGATTGGGGTGTATCCCATCACCAAGGTTAAGTTTTTCATTTCCTGCCACATCCTGAAGCAAGAATGGGATAAGTGTCGCATTATTTCTCTTGGCTAGTTCGGGAAAGATCTTCCTGAATTTGGTCGTGTATTCTGGACCCATATTGGGAGGTACCATCATGCCGGCGACCACGATCTTTACCCGCGGATATTTGGTTTTGACCTTATCAATGATTTGTTGAAGATTTTTCTCAGTTTGCTCCAGCGGAAGGCCCCGCAGGCCATCATTTGCTCCAAGTTCGAGAACGAAAATATCTATGTGTTGGCGGATTACCCAATCGAGGCGAGTCAGACCTCCAGCGGAGGTTTCCCCACTCAGTCCGGCATTCACCACACGCGCAACTTTTGTTGTTTTATTAAGTTTCTTTTCCACAAGCGCCGGAAATGCCTCTTCAGTAGATAAACCATAGCCTGCAGTAAGACTATCACCGTAAAAAAGAATTACTTTAGGAGCCGGATCTAACGGAATCAATAAGAGCAAAAAAATAGGCAGGACTTTAATGGCCATACGTATAATGAATTTCGGCTTTTATGTGAATAGTAACAATTTTTGAATATTAAACGTCTTCAATAAAGTATTGATTCAAACAAAAATCATGTCAACCGTCATTTTGCAGGCAGAGAAGCTGACTAAGGTTTACAAGTCGGGGGATAAAGAGCTCATGGTGTTGGATAATGTATCCTTTACCGTTGAGCAGGGCAACTCGCTTGCACTTATAGGTCCATCCGGCAGCGGGAAGACGACTTTGCTTGGCCTTTGTGCAGGGTTGGATACAGCAACGTCCGGGATCGTCTCGCTAATGGGTTTTAAGTTGAATGCGATGAGCGAGGATGACCGGGCCTACGTCAGGAACCAATACGTTGGCTTTGTGTTTCAGAATTTCCAGTTGTTGTCAACACTGACGGCTTTGGAAAATGTAATGGTGCCTCTTGAATTAAGAGGGGAGCGAAACGTAGGCCAGAAAGCGAAAGACTTGTTGTCGAGGGTGGGTCTTTCTGACCGGCTGCATCATTATCCATCACAATTGTCAGGGGGCGAACAGCAACGTGTGGCGATGGCAAGGGCTTTCATAACGGATCCCAAGATTCTCTTTGCTGATGAACCGACGGGAAATCTTGACGAAGAGAATGCAACACATATTACTGACTTGCTATTTGGCATGAACAAGGAAAAGGGGACTACGCTGGTACTAGTCACCCATAATCTGGATCTGGCGCAGCGTACCCAACGAATCTTGCGGATGCGCGGCGGAAGGTTGGTTGAGGAGGTGCATATTGAGGGGCTCAAACTGCACGTTCAGGGAGAGTGAATTTGATCACGCTGTGTAAATATTACGCAGTTTTTTCATCCAATACCTCCACAAGAATTGATTTCTGAGGGAATTTCAAGTCTTGTAAGCAAGGCATGATTTTTACGTTACCTCGGTTGTGTGGTCTATTGAACCCACACACCAAACTATAACCTTACCAGACGTATGATACTCAAAAAATTCTTTTTTTTCTTTTCATTCATTTTTATTGTGCTTCAGGTTTCTGCCCAGCGCTCAAACGAGGTTGCTGACAAAGCGATAGAAAGCATCGTAGGTAGATGGGAGCTGCAGAAGGTTTACGCCGGAAGCCGGGAAATTACTTCAAATCCGAATTCCGAGAATTCCACTTGGATTGAATTCAATGAAGACGGTACGTATCGGCAGCAAGCAGAAAGCATCGAGCAGGGCTCATATAGATTGAACGAAAATCATTCTGTGCTGTATCTCGAAAGTGAGCAAAGAAAGGAAACATCTTCTGCAGTTTCGCTGCACAACTTGACAGAGTACAATATTTCCATGAGAGATGGGGTACTGACAATGCAGTCCCGAGGCGAGAATACCGGACCTACCAAATACGTTTACGCCAGGGCTACTGCTCAAAATGAGAGTGAGAACAAATAACTTCAGGAACTCAGGTCTTAGCTAACAGTCGTCTACGGTCTCCGTTGAGGATATCTCAATGCGACACTGCATCAAGCATACAACAATACTTTTTGTTCCGACACCTTGTCGCTGGAGATATACTCATCATACGACATGAGTTTGTCGATAAAGCCATTGGGTGTAATCTCTATAATCCGGTTTGCGACAGTCTGAGTGAACTCGTGATCATGCGATGTGAATAGTACCGTGCCTGGGAAATCCTTCAGCGCGTTATTAAAGGCCGTTATGGATTCAAGATCCAAATGATTGGTCGGTTCATCCAGTATAAGAAGGTTGCCGCCCGCCAGCATCATGCGTGAAATCATACAACGAACCTTTTCACCGCCTGAGAGCACATTGCATCTTTTGAAAACTTCCTCGCCTGAAAAGAGCATTTTACCAAGAAAGCCGCGGATATAAACCTCATCCTTATTTTCATCGTCAGCAAATTGTCGAAGCCAGTCGATAAGGTTATCATTTGACTTGAAATATGCCTCATTATTATTAGGCAAATAAGCTGTTGTTATTGTTTGCCCGAACTTGAAGCTTCCGCGATCCGGCTTGATTTCCCCAACCAAGATCTGAAATAAAGATGTGATGGTCAGACTGTCCTTGCTGAGGAATGCTATTTTGTCCCCTTTGTTAACATAGAAGTCCAGGTCTCTGATCAGGGTATTGCCCCCCATTGAGAAGCTGAGATTCTCTACGTGCAAGATCTGGTCGCCGGCTGTGCGTTTTTGTTGATAGATGATGGCAGGATAACGCCGCGTGGAAGGCCGAATGTCGTCTACGTTAATTTTCTCCAGCAGCTTTCGCCGGCTAGTCGCCTGGCGCGACTTTGACGCATTCGCGCTGAAACGGGCAATGAATTCCTGAAGCTCCTTTTTCTTTTCTTCCGCCTTTTTATTGGAGGCAGATCGCTGTGCCAAAGCAAGCTGACTGGATTGATACCAAAACGAATAGTTTCCCGTGAATAACCGGATGACGTTGAAATCAATATCAACGATATGGGTACAGACCGTATCCAAAAAGTGACGGTCGTGAGACACAACGATTACGATATTCTTAAATTCCAAGAGGAAATCCTCCAGCCACATCACGGTATGGATATCCAGGTCATTGGTCGGCTCATCCAGGATAAGGATATCAGGGTTGCCAAAAATCGCCTGCGCCAGCAGCACTCGGACCTTTTGGTTTCCGCTGAGCGCTTTAACCTGTTTAAAGTGTTCTTCCTCATCTATCCCAAGCCCACTCAATAGTGCAGCTGCATCAGATTGGGCATTCCAACCGTTCATCTCAGCGAATTCCGCTTCAAGTTCCGAAGCACGTATGCCATCTGCTTCAGAAAATTCAGGCTTTTCGTAGATCATGTCCTTTTCCTTCATGATTTCCCAGAGCCTTGAGTGTCCCATCATAACAGTATCGAGCACCGTCACTTCATTGAACTCATGGTGATTTTGCCGAAGCACTGCCATTCTTTTTCCAGGTTCGATGCTGATGTTTCCACGCGTAGGATCCAGCTCACCGGATAAGATTTTAAGGAATGTTGATTTTCCGGCTCCATTAGCTCCAATGACGCCATAGCAGTTTCCTGCGGTGAACTTAATATTCACCTCGTCAAAAAGAACCCTTTTACCAAATTGCAACGAAAGATTATTAGCAGCGATCATGTTGAGAACAAAATAAGCTGCAAAGATAAGCAAAAGCCCAACGCCCTCGACAACACGAACAAAGGACAAGGGTTAATTTTGACACAAGATCAATTAATGGTGACTTGATTAGGTCAATTGCCTTTTTAGATGTTTAATATTTGCCCGTTAACCAATCTGCGCAGCAGATGTCAGATTGAATTCCTGACGATGAGCGTAAAGGGATTTTTGATCTTATTGCGCTTCCTGTTTTTGATCATGTCGGCAAGAGTTTCGCCCATTTTGTTAAAGTCCGTGCTTAATACCGTGATGCCACCAGCGAGAATCTCTTTAAACGGCGTGTCGTTATAAGTAATCGTTCCAATATCCTTGCCAAGACGCAAATTCTGGGCATTAGCTTTCTTGATAAGCTCTACCAGATCAACTTCCTCGATCACTATATAGAGTTCGCCCTCGCTTAGCTCATGAGAGCCCATTCGTTCGATTATTTCATAGTCAAACCCCTCGGCCTCGCAGAAGTTAACAAAGCCGTTTTGGATGCCTGAGCAATAATAATTGTCGGCCGGGAATACCAGGATGAGCTTTCTGTACTTTTTAACCTTGTTTATTCCTGTATAAAGCGCCTGATGAATATCCAGCTCAAAATCCTCAAAAACACAACCATAGTCGCCGTCAATGCCAGCCAAATCCTTGTTCAACAAGATTAATCTTTCCTTCGGGATCTTATTGATAGCCGACTTTACACTTTCCGTTTCCAGCCGAAGGTGGGGCATCAAGACATAATAGTCGTAGCGCCCCAGGCTTTCAATGATTATTTTCTCCAATGTGCGGCTATCGCCATTGTGAATCTGAAGGTCTACAGTAAATCCTTCCCCAACGTTCTTTACAAATGAATTGTATATTGTCTTTTTATGATCACTAAGCTTATTGAACATCAACAGAACTCTTCGCTCTTCGTTCTTACCAGTGCTTGAAACGTAAAAGCCCTTTCCACGCACCGCGGTTATTATGCCCCGCTTTCGTAAAATCTTATAAGCCTTTTCAACGGTATCTCGGGAGAGGTAGTATTCCTCGCTGGTTTCATTGATTGAAGGTATTTTGTCGCCCACCTTCACTATCCCAAGTTCTATATCCGAGACGATTGTATCGACTACCTGCTGATACTTGGGAATTTTCGATCCTTCATCGATAGTTAAAAATCCTTCAAACATAATGCGTTCGGTTAGAGGTACTTAGGCTTAATTAAAAAATTTGCTTTTTAGCCCAAAAATATAGGCAAAATTTTCGGCCTAATCAACGTTTTAACGATTGCGGAGTCGTGTGACTTACGCAGGCATCACATTCAGCAAGTTCGTTTTGTCCTTATATGCTTCTTTGCCACGCACGAGCCATGCGGCGCCGAGTGCGCTTGCGCGGGGATGATCGGAAATTAAAATGCTCCGTTCGGGAAGTTCTCTCTTCATGATCTCCAGGAACAGTTTACTCTTTGTGAAGCCGCCCACAACTATGATATTTTTGATTTGAAAGGCCGGATCAATCAAATCGATGGATATTTTTTGCCATCGTACCAGTTGCCGGATGAGGTGATGCTGCGCTTCTTCAAAATTCTTAAACGAAGAAAAGTCAGTTGCTTTTGGCGCTGTGCCTAACAACGGCCCGGTTCCTTCCATTCCTAACGGGGCGAAACTCACAAAACCACGCGAACTTTTCAGCTGCCTGAACAACTCAATATCGAAGGCAACACTTTTGTAAGCTTCTGCGTCTACACGAAAATGGGAAGCCAGAAGCTGTTGTTGGAGTTCGTGTTCGTGGCCCAGGAATATACGCGATGCCTTAACTGGCCTTCCATCGAATGTTATGTAACAGAGACAATCCTGCGACAGCTCATCCTGAGTGAGCAATTCCCGATTGAACGGGTTGAAGCAAATGTTCCAGGTACCGCTTGAAAGCAGCAAAAACTTTTCCTTAATAACCACAAGGTAAGGCATTAGCGCGGCCGAGCTGTCGTGAACACCAATACCAACCCTGATCATGGATTTACCACGCTGATATTCCATTGAATGATCAGAATTATGAAGCGTTGGAAATAATCGCCTGATATTCTCCTTATCCACCCATTGATGATAATCATGAGCTGCAAAATTCCACAGCATAGTATGACATCCCACACTGGTAATTTCTGTAAATCTCCTGCCGGTCAAAAAATAAGGAAAGTATTGGGGAAAATGCAACGATGTCGCTATGCTGCCGAATAACTCAGGTTTGTCTTGCTTTAGCCAATAGAGCTGAAGTCCGGAATTCAGTAGACCCAGGAAGGGGGAGGCTGTTGTCCGGCATATATCGTTGTTGTTGTCGTATTGAGCCAGAAACATTTTTTTGCATTTTTCTGGCAATGGTTTCAAATAGTTGACAAATGTTCTAATAGGGTGCCCTTTCGCGTTCAAGTGAACAAAACTGGCGCCGTACGTTGAGAAGTTGATATATTTTACTTGATAGCGGGCGTCGCTGAGATATTGATCCAGCCTGTCATTTACCCATCCGGTTACCGATGGCAGATCTTCCATTGGATAGCCTTCGTCGTCCTTTATTTCCGCAAATTGGTCCGTGTGTTCTTCGAGCACATGAAAATCGTCATCGAATACAACAATCTTTTTTGTCGTTTTGCCAATGTCAAAAATCAATGCGACGGGTCGAACGCTCAATGCTTAAAGGTTTCAGGAAATTGATAAAAAAATTGAAGTGTTGCCCTTTATAGAAACGTTTATGGATTAAAAAAGGACCTCCTGACCGCTTATCCGGTGGGACAAGCGGCCCCGGCTGGAGGTACCTAACCAAGCGATCAAATAAATTAATTATCTGTGATGTAGTGTCCTGTATTGTCATGTGTGATACGCACACGGCGTTTGGCCCATGACTACAGGATACCTTGAATTGGCGAAGAGGCTTATTTTCCCCTTATTTACCAATGGCCAAAACCTTAAAGCAACAGTTAGCGGAAGTCAATGAATATGAGCGTGAACCCGTTCCTTCCCATGCTTTAAAGTCCTCCCGGAGTTTTATAGGTATGTATGCAGGCGAACATACGGCGGGCACGGAGTATGTTATCGGGCCGTTATTTGTCGCGCATGGCGTGAGTGCGGCCGATCTTGTAGGCGGGCTTGTTGTAGGAAATCTGTTGGCCGTACTAAGTTGGGCGTTTCTATGTGCGCCGATTGCTGTGAAGGTCCGGCTGACATTGTACTATCAGCTGGAAAAAATATGTGGCCTAAACCTCACTCGAATTTATAATCTTGTTAATGGATTGATGTTTTGCTTTTTGGCGGGTTCCATGATTGCCGTTTCGGCGACCGCCATTGGAATTCCTTTTGATATCCCCATGCCCAAGCTGACCGACATGTATCCCACAAGCGTCGGATGGATTCTAACCGTATTTGCAGTCGGTGCGGTAATAACATTGGTAGCAATTCTTGGATATGAACGCGTAGCTCGTTTTGCAAATATTGCTGCACCCTGGATGATCGGTGTCTTTCTAGCATCGGCGCTATCCGTTCTGCCGGAGCTAGGAGTCAATTCTTTCGGCGACTTTTGGCGCATCGCGAATGAAATAATTTGGACAGGGATTCCCCTGGAAGGACAGGACAAGTTTAGTTTTTGGCATGTCATGTTCTTTGCATGGTTCTGCAACATGGCCATGCACATTGGGATGGCAGATATGTCAATATTGAGGTATGCTAAAAAGTGGACATATGGATTCACGTCCGCCGCAGGGATGTTCGTAGGGCACTTTCTGGCATGGATGGCTTCCGGAATTTTGTATGCCGTCTACCTGCAACTGAACACAGGCGAGTTTGCTCCGGGTCCCATTTCATTTTATGCAGCTGGTGTAGCAGGTGCCGCTTGCGTTGTTATTGCGGGCTGGACTACTGCCAACCCAACTATCTACCGCGCTGGCCTGGCAATACAAGCCATGATGCCAAAGACAACCACCTGGAAAGTGACCATGGCTGTTGGCTTCGTAACAACTATTGCCGCCTGCTTTCCCGCGTTAGTCATGAGATTGCTGGATTTCGTGGCGTTGTATGGATTGATCCTCATGCCGATGGGTGCCATAATCTTTGCGGATTATTATCTGTCCAGAAGAATGGGCTTTACTCCCGAGTATGCTGAACGTGCGGGAACCGGTTTCAACGTAGCCGCTGCACTAACCTGGATACTAACGCTCGTGTTTTGCCTGGGACTAAACCTGCTGGCACGAATAGAAATATTTTTCCTGGGATTGCCAGGCTGGTTTGTTGCAACTGTATTGTTCGTCCTCCTGAGCAAGGTGTTTCAACGAAAAAAATTGACCAATTAACATGAAAACACTGGCCTCCATCCTCGCGGTCTTGGCGTTGTGCCTCACCGTTGTACCGTCCATTATGGTATTTAATGGAACAATTGAAAACGACCTGAATAAAAAGCTTATGTTGACCGGCACATTGCTGTGGTTTGGTGCTGCGCCGATCTGGTTCAGGAAGGACACGGGCGAGAAGACTTGAGCCAGACAGTGTTATGATACGAGCCTAGATGAAGGCACTTCCATCGACGTTTATCACGTGAGTGGCATAAGGTTCCAACAGATATTCCTTTTTCTGAAATATAACATGTTGTTTGTCTTCTGTGTAATTCACTATTATTAGTCTGCTCCCCCGGCCGTTAACGACTATTAATCCGTCGCAGATTAATGGTCGACTGCTTTCTATTTCGATCAATTCGCCTCCTTCACGCGTCAAGATTTGCTGCAAAACATGATAGGCCGGATATTTTTGACCTGATAAAGAAACAATGCCCTGGCTGCCCTCAGTCTGATAGAGGGTAGCGGAATTCGCATTCGCCATTGACAGGCACTTGATACTTCCCAATGTAAATACCGCTCCAAATTCTGTGATTTGTCTGGGGTCAGCCTTGAGCTCATTGGGTAACACCCGGTTTGAGGGTACAGTAGCTGCCGGGTTGAAACGTTTCTTTAGCGTTAAGGACGAAATATGAATTGACTTGTCCACCCCGTAAATATCCCGGGCGGACATTATCGTATCGGCCTGGGCATCTATGTTTTCAATGATTGTTAAGTCATCAGTTGCGTGTTCCTGTGGATCGATGCTGAAGCTGATAAAGTCGAGTCCAGTACCGTCAAAGCGGTTGACATTTAACTCGCGGTAGTTGTAGTCCGTACCTGCGCCGATCTTAACGGAAGGGAACTGCTTTTTCAGAGCTGCAATTTCACGGATCAATGACTGTTTGGTTGCAGGCGAATCGACACTGAGCAGTATGATGTGCTCTATTTGTGGTTTTACTTCAATGCACTTGTCATGAAATTCCTCGAGCTCTTTAAGGTTATCGATATGCAACGCAATTTCTAGAGGGAGACCCAACGCATCCGCGTTGCTGCAATCCAATTTGAATTTTTTTATCCAATTATTGAGGTGTGGTGATACTTCAATTCTGTAATGGTTAAACTTGAGCTGCCGGATGGCCTCAACGGTTTCTTCCGACACAGTTTCCCTTTCGGTGGATGCGGCGATGCCAATCTTAGGAACCTGAAACCTTCGATCACCTGCCGTAATTTCAACAGCCTTGTCGCCGTTGTCTGGGATAGCCCGCAGGTTGCCATCGGCCTTGAATATTACCTTTTGATGTACTTTGTCGCCAGCCTTTAATTGAACCGGAAAAGGAATGTCCAATGGTGTACAAAAAGTCTTGTATGATGCATCACACCAATTGCGTTGATCTTCGGTTTCAAAACTATCGCCTTCGTAGCTTAGCGCGTACCATGTATCTTCACATCTCCATCGAAATGATTTTAGATATTTGAAAGGATTGTCAGCGGAGATCATGATTGGGAAATTGCTGGTCCCTACAGAGCCATCTTCATGATACGTTTGGCAGGGCGACCCCGCGGTGTGTTTTATAGGATGCAGGATACAAAGCCCTGCACGATTCTTGAGCACATCGGCAAGGGCTTCCCCGAAGATCTCAAATGAGATTTCACCATTTGCCTTTCCCTGAATGATGGAATGCCACTTGAATATTCTCTTGCCGTTCAATTCGTGGAAGCAATCATAGCGCACACTGAAGCTGTCGGACTCCTCATTGATCTTTTCATTTTCAATTATCGGTTCGTAAGTATTCCAGTTTTGATCCCGCAGTGCCATATAGATCATTCGAACGACTTCAATATTCCCGTAGCGCACACGTCGTATGAAACCTTTTCTATAGCCAACAGTAAAAATTCCTGCTTTAAAAATTCGCATAATCTATTTCCTTTTGGTAGGTATTTCGGTCACCGGTTAATGAACTCATCCACATTTTCCGCCGTGATCTTCAGTAATCCGGTGTTGATTATATAGGGTACGCTGGTGATACCCGCCCTTGCATCATTTTGAGCCAGCGGATTTGTGTGGTGCACCATATCGTATAAAAACTGTGCCCCGTACCAGGTGAAAAGTTCCCGTTTTTGTCCTGCGAGCATTTGAATGACTCCATCTTTCACCAGCTGCAAGTGTTCAGGCTCCCAGTCTACTGTTGTGATCTTGATTTTTCCGGCCTTTCCTGCTTCGCGCACAGCAAGCGCGATGCCTGGGCCCGAATTGGAGTCAAATCCACAGAAACCGGCAATGTCTGGATGTGCGGCAAGTACATCAGAAGTGATCTTTGCGGCTTCTTCAACATTGGCCTTGTCATCGTATTTTCCTATCACTTCGATATCAGGATACTTTTTTAAGACATCCAGCAAACCTTGAAATCCTTGATCCATATTTGTCAGACCCAAGATTCCCATATATGCGATTTTACCTTTCCCGCCTGTCAGCTTGACCATTTCTTCGCCTTGCATTCGGCCGATTTCATACCAGTCGGTTCCTAAAAAAGCGTGGCGGTTAGACCCTGGGATATCCGAATCATACACAACGGTAGGAATACCAGCTGCAACGGCCTTATTAATAACCTGGGCAATTGCCGGATCGGTTCCATTGATCAGCAAGCCAGTCGGGCGCGTTCCTATGACTTCTTCAATGGTGTTGATTTGTGCAGGGACATCCCATTCAGCCGGGCCGAGAATCGAGACCTTGACATTCATTTTTTTTCCCCATCGCCTGAAGGCAGCCTGATCATGGTTGACGTACATGGGCATGGTTACAGCAGTGGTAACCATTACATACTCCTCATTGTCAATTGATACCGGCTCCGGATTAGACGCTCTTGCAGCGACAGCAGCCGATTGATTTCTTGGCGGCAGTTCACAACTTACTGACAACAGAAATAGCGCACCAAATAAGGAGAATACGGAGTAAACTTTCAGATGTGGCAATTTCAATTTCATAAGAAGCTAATTAAACTTTTTTGCACAGTAGCATTAACTAATGGCTGAGTATTTCCTTTGCAGATACTTATCAAGCCACAAGGTAGCAATCAGAATCAGACCCAGGATTATTTCCTGCCAATACCCGGATATTCTGGAGATGACCATAATGTTGGCGATAAGGCCCATGAATAGCGCCCCAAGCAATGCACCAGGAATTTTTCCATACCCACCTGTTAAGGTGGCACCGCCAAGGATCACGGCTGTAATCACCCGAAGTTCCAATCCCCGTCCCATGGTAGGCAGCGCGGCACCCAAGCGAGACGACAGCAATATTCCGGCAAAACCCGCAAGCAGGGCAGAGATCATAAACGCAAACATTTTCATTTTTCTCACATGAATTCCAGAAAGATCAGCGGCCTTCTCGTTTCCACCGATGTAATAATAACGGCGAAAAAAAATGGTTTTGTTAAATAGAAATGTAAAGATCCCCACCGTTGCCAGCATGTACCAGATGGGCATCTGAATTCCAAGCAGCTTTGACTGACCGATGGCATTGAACCAGTAGGGAAGGTTTTGGATTCCTGCTCCGCTCACGAGAAGTGCGCATCCGCGGATAATTCCCATCATAGCAAGTGTTTGAATCATTGGATTTATGTTTTGATATGCGATCAGATAACCGTTAGTCAGTCCGATACACAATGCGCTTAGCATCCCAGCTGCTAACGCGAGGGGTACTGGAATGTTAAAAAAATGCATGAGATATGCTGTAAAGCAACCCGTAAATGCGACGATTGAGCCGACCGAAAGGTCAAATGCCCCGGAAATCAACAGCAACATCATACCGACAGCCACTATAGTATCAATAGATAGGTTGAGAAGTATTTGGCTGAAATTTTCGAAAGTGGGAAAAGTGCTGGGGAACACAAGGCTTGTTATCAATGCCGTTGTGACCAGCACTAAGCCGAGCGAGTATACACGATCCTGAAGGATTTTATTGATCATTATTTATTTTTTTACCGCAAGGGCGCAATGTATTTTTTTTAGGGTCGTCTTCTCCTGCTCTTTACCAACAGAATTACATTGTATGTCATATTAAAACGCTCAGAATTTTATTGCGCCTTCTAGTCGCTTTTAAATTTCAGGTTGCAAGCCTGATCACTTTTTCTTCTGTCATGTCTGGAGGCACGACTTCTCCCACTACTGTTCCTTTTTTAACGACAATTATCCTGTCACAAAGCCCTAGCAGTTCAGGCAGCTCGCTTGAAATCATAAGGATCGCTTTTCCCTCTGCAGCAAGCGTTTTCAGTATCTCATAGATCTCATATTTGGCTCCGATATCTATCCCGTGAGTTGGCTCGTCTATGATCAATACATCAGGTTGAGTGAGCAACCATTTCGCGAGCATTACCTTTTGTTGGTTACCGCCGCTCAAATTGATCACCCGTTGCTGAAGATCAGAGGCGGCCATGCGAAATCGATTCTTGGAGTCAGCCGATATCTGCCTAGCTTTCGACCGATCATAGAAACCTGACTTCATAACGAAAGGTAAGCTTGCCGCAACGATGTTTTCTTCAATGGTCATTTCCTGGAACAATCCCTGATTTTTTCGATCTTCCGTAACATAAGCCATTCGTTCGCGAATGGCTGCGGCTGGATGATCGGCGTGAAAGGGCTTGTCGTGAAAAAGAATTTCGCCAGAACGTATTTTGTCGATGCCGAAAATAGCGCGAGCAATCTCGCTACGGCCCGCACCGATCAGTCCGGCAAGCCCCACGATCTCACCCTGGTGAAGACTGAATGAGACATTCGAGAATCTGGATCCACTAATATTTTTTACCACCAGCAACGTTTCTGTCGTTCTTGTGGAGCCCGCCCTTAAGGCTTTCAATTCGCGTCCCACCATTTTGGTTATTAATTCGTCCTTCTTCAGCTCACTGGCGTTGAATGTTCCCTGGTGCTTGCCATCTTTCAATATGCTGATCCGATCTGCCAGCACAAAAATTTCTTCCAGGCGGTGAGAGATGTAAATGATAGACGCCCCTCCCTTTTTAAGTGTTTTTAAGATGTCGAAGAGGGTTCGCGTCTCCTTATCGGTAAAGGAAGCTGTCGGTTCGTCCAAAATAAGAATGGATGGCTGTTTTGACAACGCCTTTGCAATCTCGACCATTTGCCTTTGCGCAGGCGAAAGCTCCGCCACCAATGTTCTTGGGCTTATCTCCTCGATGTTAAGTTGTTTTAACAACAGACTTGTCTGATGATTAAGCGCATCAAACTGGATGATTCCCCATTTGTTTACCGGCTGTTGGTTAGCAAAAATGTTTTCTGCAACGCTAAGGCTATCTACCAAACTTAAGTGCTGGTATACAATGGCAATATTGTGGGCAAATGCCTGCTGTGGATTACTGAAGCGGAGATTGGTCCCATCCAAAAAAATACCACCGTTATCAGGTTGAAGGTTCCCTGAAAGAATATTCATCAGGGTGCTCTTTCCGGCTCCATTTTCACCGCATAAGGCGTGAATCTCGCCTTGCTCGATGCTCATTGACACGTCATCCAGGGCTTTGACTCCGGGAAACTGTTTGGTAATATGACTCAGTACAATGTGAGGCATTAGAATCGCGTCATGTCAACAATTTGTCTGCTTTTTGCTGCAGCGTATGAGGCATGCACTAGCCGTACCGTTTCAAAATTGTCTGCTCCGGTTGTCTCCGCTGGCGCCTTACCCGTCAAGGCATTGAGCAGATCACGGTTACAGTCCAAAATGCTTGAATGAACGAGTGCATAACGCCTGTCGACCCAATGATACATCTTTGGGTTTGCCTGAGTGATCCTAGTGCCTTCCTTGGTGGTAATATGTATTTCGAAATCTCGTGTAAGATGAATCGAACCGTTTTCACCCTCTATTAAAATGAATGTTTGAGGAAATGACTCATATTCAAGTATTGAAGCGTAGGAGATTTCCGCAAAACAGCTGATTCCATTTTTCATCATCATAAAAACGTTGGCCACATCTTCGCCCTTTATTTTTGGATTTATGGATGCGGTGTGACAGTTCAGCAATTGGACCTCTCCAAAAAGAAAGCGACAGACATCTAAAACATGAGAACCGATGTCGGTTAGGATAAATTCGTCAAGTTCTGCCAAAAAAGGTTGGTTGTCGAACACGGGGAAGGCATTGCAGAACGTAACGCGTGCCTTGAAAACCTTGCCGATCTCACTTGACAAGAGGCACTCTTTGACCTTTCGTATCGGTGCCTGCCATCGCCAGTTCTCGTGAATGTAAAACGGGATCTTCAGATCATTGCACATATTCACCATCCGATGGGCGATGTGAAGCTTGGGTGCCATGGGCTTTTGACAAATGACGGAGATTCCTCTCCGAGCAGCCATTTCTGTAAAGGGAGCATGCGTGTCCACATCCGTAATGATATCGACAAAATCTAACTGCTCACTCTCCAACAGAGCTTCGACACTATCATATACACGCGGGACTTTGAATTTGTGGGCCAGGGTCTCTGCTTTGGATTTTGTCCTGTTATAGAGCGCAACCAATTCAATACCTTCGAGCTCCTTCCAGGCGGAAATCTGGTAATTTGCCCAGAATCCGGTTCCGATTACTGCAAAACGTAGCGATTTGCTCATTTCACTTTTCGCCTGGACGCTTGAAATTTTTAGCAGCGTCGTCAATCACGAGCACCCAATCATGCCCATATCCCGAAGTTGGGGGCGTAAACTCCTGCTGCGAACCTTTCTTGGACTTGCCGATATCTTTTATTTCACCATTTCGAGGATTGTACCAATACGAAATGACTTCGTCGCCAGATATTTTTCCGGTGTTGACGGTAAATTTTTTTCCTTGCGAGCTATACACGAAAATGTAATCATTTCCCCGGGTTGCCTGTATACGGTCGCTGACCGTTAGGGCATCCGTTATCAAGGTTTGATCGGGGACGCGGTCAAACATGGGCCTTGATTCAATCAATTTTCTTAAGAATTTCATCTGCCCGGCGCCGGGAAGATCAACGGCGACATACCAGGGATGGTGAGGTCCGTTGACAGGTGTCCGGTTGGGCGCATACATTTGCCAGATATCATGGCAGCCATAGGTATGACCAAAGGCGCCGGCGAAGACGTCGAACCAGGCGGCTCTCCGGACATCGTATGCACTTGAGGTACCGAGCTCATTCGCGTTAAAGCAAACGGGATGATCTTCATAAATAGGTTCACCG
>JAICGJ010000101.1 GCA_025923195.1 Chryseolinea sp. | reverse complement strand
GATAGAAAACTATCAACAATCAACAATCAACAATCAACGATTAACGATTAACGATTAACGATTAACGGACAACGGATAACGGACCTTCACGGCATACAAGTCTCCCTTCTCGTGAGGAATTATTTTCAACACATTAGCAAGCACAAGCAAAATCAATTTTCTAGAGGCATAAAGTCTATTCAGACCGCAAAGATTGGAAAATTCTTTCAACGTTATTACTTGTTTCTTATCGAGATACTCCATAAGAACTTTTTCATGTTCTCCATAGTGAAACCGGATATCTTTCATCCGTTGCTTGCGTTTAACAATCTCTCTTAGTTCACGGCTTGCCTTTATACTTTTGTCGTCAACACGAACAAAAGATTCCTTAACCCTATTTCCGTTAAAAAGATAGTGAGGTTTGCGCTTGCTTTCAGGAACTTCGTACTGAATAACGGATCTCGAATTATTGATTGGAATTAAACTTACATGATGGATCAAGGATGGCTTTACTTTTTTTAGCGCCAGCTCCATAACATGAAGTTCATCTTCAGGATGCTTCAGCCCGGGGATACTTCCGTCGTCGCCAATTCCAATTAACAGTATACCACCCCTCGTATTTGCAAATGCAATCATCTCACGGACAATTTTTTCAGGAAACGTTGCCTTCCGTTTAAACTCAAGAGAGGCTCCTTCACCTCTCGCGACCAGTTGTTTTAGGTGATGAAATTGGTGGGGATTGTATGGATGATGCTCGTGAGTTTTCATACCAGAACTTCCCGAAAGTTCTAAACTTTCGGGAAGTTGTTAAAACTTTCTTCTACCCATTATCTCATCGTCTTCGTCGTCATCATCCTCATCCGGCTTGGGTAACGTAAACATACTGCTCAATAAATCTTTGAACTGAAGTCCTTTTGTCAAAGAATGTTTACTGATCAGGCTGTACTCAGCCAGGCCATGTAACGCAAATTCCATCAGGAACAATGTTGTCAAAGAATCCTGATTTGGATGAAATTCTTTGATAAGCTCCCGCAAACCTGGTATGATATTAAGTTGTTTTTCAAATTCACCCTGACCCATGTCGTGAAGTAGATCGACCGTATTGCCTTCACCGAACCAGTTGGCAATTTTTTTGTAAGGGCTTTTTTCCTTTTGCTTCCTGAATTTATCGGGGTCTGGAAAATAATTTATGAATTGCGTGCGCAATGCTTTGCCAACTAAATTCTGAGCTACGATACCTGGACCTTCTTGCTCACCTTCGTACACCAGTTCTACTTTTCCTGTGATAGCGGGTATAACGCCGACAAAATCCAGAATTCTGATGTGTGCGCTTTTTTCGCGATTAAGAATACTCCGTCGCTCCGCCGCCGCTATCAAATTCTCGTACGCCGAAATCGTCAGCCGTGCAGATACTCCACTCTTTGAATCGACGTATTCACTCTTGCGAGCCTCGAATGCGATCTGTTCAATAAGGTCCTTTGCAATTTCGTTGATGGAAACCAGCCTACGCTGTTCAGCTTTCAATCTCGCCTCCTGCTGTGTAATATGCTTTCCGACCTCCAAGGTCTTTGGATAGTGGGTTATGATCTGACTATCGATCCTGTCTTTGAGCGGCGTCACAATACTTCCACGGTTGGTATAATCTTCGGGGTTCGCAGTAAAGACAAACTGAATGTCAAGTGTCATTCTGATCTTGAAGCCCCGAATTTGGATATCGCCCTCCTGTAAAATGTTGAATAGCGCAACCTGAATTCTCGCTTGCAAGTCGGGCAGTTCATTTATTACAAAGATGCTTCGGTTCGATCGCGGTATTAGCCCGAAGTGAATAACCCGCTCATCCGAGTATGGAAGTTTTAGCGTAGCTGCCTTAATTGGATCCACATCGCCAATCAGGTCAGCAATGGACACGTCAGGTGTCGCAAGTTTCTCAGAATATCGTTCCTCTCTATGAAGCCAGGATATTGGCGTAGCATCGCCAAGTTCCTTTATCTTATCACGACCATATCTTGAAATCGGATTTAGCGGATCGTCGTTTAGTTCGGAACCTTCGATGATGGGAACATATTCGTCCAATAAATTGACCATGAGTCTGGCTAACCTCGTCTTCGCTTGACCGCGCAGACCGAGGAGATTAATGTCATGACTTGCAAGTATGGCACGCTCCAAGTCTGGAATAACAGTCTCTTCATATCCCCAGATTCCTTCGAAAACTGTTTGCCTGCTTCTTAACCTTTCAATGAGATTTTCGCGCAGTTCTTCCTTTATTGATTTTGATCTATAACCCGAGCTCTTCAATTGAGCCAGAGTAGTTATTCTTGAATAATCCATTCCACGTAATTTAAAACTTAAGCTTGACCGATCCTGAAATTGGATACATGCGCCTTACTACAAATTCTTTCTTCGGTTCCTCTTGAAGTCTTCAAAGACAAGATTGCCTAAACCCTCAAGGCTGCTATAATAGGCATTGCCATTGTTTGCCTTGGTGAAGTCGCGAACAAATGCCTTCAGGTAAGGATCTGTAGCAATCATAAATGTAGTAACGGTTACTTTTAATTTTCTTAGCTGCCCTGCCAGGTTTAGTGTCTGCCTCAGGATTTTCGGATCAAGTCCAAAGGCATTCTTATAATATTTTATTCCTTGTTTGATACACGTTGGCTTGCCATCCGTGATCATAAATATTTGCTTGTTCGAGTTCTTTCTCCGACGAAGAATGTCCATGGCCAATTCCAGGCCGGCCACGGTATTCGTATGATAGGGTCCCACCTGGAGGTAGGGAAGGTCCTTGATTTCAATCTGCCAGGCATCATCTCCAAACACCAAAATGTCCAGCGTATCTTTCGGATATTTCTTTGTAATCAATTCTGCCAACGCCATGGCTACCTTCTTTGCAGGTGTAATACGATCTTCACCATACAAAATCATGGAATGCGAAATGTCGATCATTAAAACCGTTGAGGTCTGCGTTTTATATTCGCTCTCCATTACCTCCAGATCCTCCTCAGTCATAAAAAAATTATCCAGACCGTGGTTGATCTGGGCATTTCTCAGAGAGTCCGTTACTGAAATCTGATCCAGCGTATCTCCGAACTCATAATCTCTTCTTTCCGTTGTTTGCTCGTCTCCCCTGCCGCTGTGCGGTGTATTATGTTCGCCCGATTTCGTTTTCTTTAATCTTCCAAAAATTTCTTCCAAAGCAGACTGTCTTAGGCGTTGTTCACTCTTTGCATTCAATTTGAACTCACCTTTTGGCCCTTCTTCCGTTATATAACCCTGCCTTTTTAAATCCTCAATGAAATCACCCATCCCATATTTGTCGCTCGTCAATCCATATTGACGATCAACTTCCGTCAGCCATTGCAGCGCTTCGGCAACGTTGCCTGACGTCACCAAAATTAACTGCATGAAAATTTTGAGCAGCTTATCGAAGTCGCTTTTTGCTTTTTCAGGAGGCGGAGTATAACGGGAAAATCTATAACCCAGCATTTTGCGTCGCTTTTATGTCAAACCCGCATTTCATAAATTCCGTTCGATCCAATCTTTCCAGCAGGAGTGAAAGCTGAATTTGTAAGAATCAATCCAAGGAGCAAAATACCGATTTAGTTTCGGAAAAAAACAAAAATTACACCGAAAGGCGTCCCTGCCTTAATGGTCAAAGATCGATACTATTTATCTGCCATTTTCTTCTCCTTCATGGTACCGTAAATGTAGTCCCAGAGCGGAGATGAAACACCATAGATCATTTCTCCATTTTTGTAATGGTGCGTGCCATGATTGATCCATAGGAACTTGAAGATATTCTTAGGTGGTGCAAACGCATGAACCATGTAGTGGACAGCAAGATATGCGGCATATCCAACTAGAAACCCTGGTAAGAACGAGAACACGAGATCACCCATGATTAATCGGAATAGCAAGAGCAAGATCGTTGCGATCGTCACGCTTAGAAGTGGCGGCATAGCTAGCCTGTCTTTATCCTTCGGATATTCATGATGAACGCCATGAACGGTATACTGGAATTTTGCCCGGAGTTCATTGTACGTCTTCATGTGAAAGACGTAGCGATGAACGATGTATTCAACCCATGTGAAAGAGATAAAACCGAAAAAAAACATTCCTATAGTTTTCCCGGCTGAAAGATTTGTGTGTGTTATGCTCCAGGCCAGCAGTGTGCCGGCGTAAAGTGCGAAAATAATGAGTGGAACCGAGATGTGGGTCCTTGTAAGTTTTTCCAGTATCGGGTTCTGAAAAAGTCTACGCGTTCCTTTGTTCTTGGGTGTAACCTCTGTTGCCATAACCTTTTGCATTAAAGTGATAAAATGGTCCGATAAGAATCGTTTTACGTCATGTAATTGCTCTGGATTCGGCTTTTTTCTAATATCTTAAGATAATAATTTTCGTAGAGAGGTAAAATCCTGCTGATATCAAATTCCTGGGCGCGTTTCAACGCGTTATGTTTGAAAGCAGGCAGGTTGCTCTTGTCCAGAACAAACAGGGCCCTTCTTGTCATGTCTTCTACGTCACCAACGCTACTCATAAATCCAGTGACGCCCTGAACATTCAGTTCAGGTAGGCCACCGGCGTCGGAACTGATCACAGGAACTTCGCATGCCATAGCTTCAAGTGCCGCTAAACCAAAGCTCTCCTTTTCGGAAGGCATCAAGAAAAGGTCGGCAACCGAAAGCACTTCTTCAACAGCTTCAAGCTTGCCTAAAAAACGCACATCGTCGGCAATATCCAGTTCACGGCACAAAGTTTCAGCCTTCGTTCGTTCCGGACCATCGCCAATCATTAACAACTTACTGGGAATTTCGTTATGAAGATTCGCAAATACTTTAATCACATCCTGGACGCGCTTCACCCGTCTGAAGTTTGACGTGTGCACTACAAGGGCCTCTCCATTCGGGCAAATTGCCTTCTTAAAATGCTCCTTTTTCTGCTTCTTGAATTTTTCCAGGTCTATGAAATTTGGAATCACCTCAATTTCGTTAGTGATTTGGAAAGAGGAATATGTCTCTTTTCGCAGATGTTCAGATACAGCTGTAACACCGTCGGACTGGTTGATGCTGAAAGTTACTACCGGCTCGTAGGATGCATCCTTACCAACCAACGTGATATCCGTTCCGTGGAGTGTGGTAACGACCGGTACGGTGATACCATGAGTTTTTAAAATCTGTTTAGCCATATAGGCCGCGGAAGCATGCGGGATGGCGTAATGCACATGAAGAAAATCAAGCTTTTCATTCTTAACGACGCTTACCATCTTGCTGGCCAGCGCAAGCTCGTATGGTGGAAATTCAAAAAGCGGATAACTTCGAAAATCAACTTCGTGGTAATAGAGATTCTCGTTGAGGAAATCCAGCCGGGTAGGTTGAGAATAAGTAATAAAGTGGATTTTGTGGCCTTCCTTTGCAAGGGCCTTTCCCAACTCGGTGGCCACCACACCGCTACCACCAAAAGTTGGATAACAGACGATTCCAATATTCATTTCTTATGAAATATATGTTTGTGTGTGCGGACGAGTGTGAGGGAAATCATTTCTTATAATTTAATTCAAATTAATTGTTCAATCAATGATGACGCAAAGCATTGGAAAATATTTTATTGTGAATAAACAATCGGTTCAATTCCTAATTGTATGCGCAATAGTCGAAAATGGATTCATAGACGACATCTTGTATGCGTGAACGTATATTGCTCGTGATTAGTTTGCCACTCCGGTCAGGGTATACCCGATTTGAAAGAAAAATGTATACGAGGTTAAATTCAGGGTCTATCCAAATACAGGTTCCCGTGAACCCTGTGTGTCCATAGGTTTTTGGAGAGACCTTCAGGGAAGTCGGACTGTTCCATTCACTCTGAACGGGCTTATCCCATCCCAAACCACGCCTGCTTTTGTCAAATTGCTTAGCTGAAAACAGGGCAACGGTTTCCGGCTTGTAATAACGATATCCACCGTAAGAGCCCTCTTGTAAAAGCATCTGACCAAGCTTTGCCAGGTCCGTTGCGTTACTAAACAGCCCCGCATGACCTGCGACACCCCCCATCATAGCAGCCCGCTCATCATGGACGGTTCCGGCGATGTGAGTCTTGCGGTAGATTTTGTCATCTTCCGTAGGCGCAATTTGCTGCGCAGGAAATCGTTTTAGGGGCGTAAAACCGGTAGTATAGGCCCCCAGTGGCTCATACAGGTTTTGCGCCAGGAATTCATCGATCGGCTGATTAAAAGTTTTTTCCGCAAGTCGCTGAAGGAGTAGGAAACCAAGATCGCTATATTGATACGTATAGGGTGTACGTGGTGGTTTATTCTGCAATTTTGACTCTCCTATCCACGTCCATACCGAATCTCTAATGATCGGTGCAGCGTAAAGATCAGGTGAAACCTGAAGGGGATACACCTCATTCTGGATACGGCTGTAATATTGCGGTAAAAAAACATTGTCCTTCACGGTCTCTGTCCACATTGGAATAAAAGGGGCCAACCCAGCCTGATGAGTGAGTACCTCGATAAGCGTTATGTCTTTCTTATTTGTACGCTTAAGCTCTGGCAGGTAGTAGGAAAGTTTTTTATTTAGGTCTATCAGCCCCTTTTCATACATGAACATAACAGTCTGCAGGGTCGCCGACACTTTTGTTAACGAGGCTAGGTCATAGATAATATTCTCCCTTACAGAATCCGCATTCTCATACGTCAACCCCCCAAACGATTTATCATAGACAACTTTGCCGTTCCTGGCTACGAGTATTTGGCAACCAGGGGTTGCGTGAGTTGAGATCGCCTCTTTTACAATCAATTCTATTCTTTGTAAAGTCTTACTGCTCATTCCAGCGTCCTCAGGGATTGAGTAGGCTAGCCGTTGAAGCGATTGTGTTTCAACTCCACTTCCTGCCAAAGCCACCGCGGAATAGGTATACGGCAACATCCCGCTGGCAGTAAGGCCGCCAAAGATCACCTGAGGTACTGTCCGCAGCGCTTCCGGTTCAGGTCTATATGCAGTAATAACCGTTGCATTCGGTAGCCTGGATTGTAAAAAGCTATGGTTTCCAAAGTCGCATAGAACCACTTCATGCGTGGGCAGGGACCGTTGTGCTAGCATTATCACCTGTTGAAGAACCTTTTCCGTTGTTTGTGGAAAGATCCCTACTATCATCGTGTGCCGTTCTTTCAGTGAGTCAGTAAAAGTTAATACATTGGATTTTTCATCCAATGTAACTTCGACACCGTGTGCATATTTGGAAAGGTGTTGATAAAACTCTCCGGCACCCTCTGGTACAGTATTGAAGTATACAAAATGTTTGTTTTCCAGGGTCGAAACAGGAATGATGTTCTCCTCGTCCCGGATTACCGTCACGGCCGCTTCATATAGCTTTTGGCTCACTAACCTCGCCGCGGGTGAATTTAGCCTTGCCAATAGGTTGTCCGTGTTGATCACGGGAGTGCGCCAAAGCCCCGCATCATATTTTGCTGCAAGAACTTTTCTGACGTTCACCGTAAGTAGTTTTTCATAACGCTGTTCTTTCCTGATGAGCCGCTTTATCTTTCGGATCGCAGGGCCGACTTCTTCTGCAGATATAAGCAATTCATTGCCTGTTTGAAATGCCAGCACCTCCCGATCACCTTTATCCTTCTCATCACCTTTGTTCCTTTGATGAAGGTTAGCCCATATCAGTCCGTTGTAATTTTGTTTTTTCCTCAGCCAGTCGCCGGCAAATAGTGCAGAGATAGTCGCCGCATCCAGATCGTTCTTTTTAACCAGATCGGTATCCTGATAAAAAAGGGGAAAAGTGCTAGAGGCTGGCATAAGGCCGGATACTCCTCCTTCAAACAGTTTATAAAATAGAAATGCCTTGATCGAGTCGACACTGGCATCGATCACAGGAAGATTATCTTGTATGTCGAGTACCGTTGCACCATTAATAGAAAAGTTCCTTACAACAGCTAAAGCTCCATGGTCCTGCAGGCCACGCATAAACGCAGTCGCCTTCGAGGCCACACGTTCCTTCTGCTCGCCGAAGGCATATCGACTTAAAGTGTCACGGGAGCTGCGTGAAATCTCTGCGAAAGGGGACATATTTACGTGAGCTCCAAGCAACTTCATTTTCCTGGCTATTTCTTTCCCAACTAGATAAGCCATGGAGTCACTTTTTGCGGCGCCTACAACATACGCATCCGGCATATGAACTGTGCTATCCCGGATTTGACCCAATCCCCAGGGAGCATTCTGCGCAACAAGCAATGGAATTTCCGACACCGACTGAAAACGCCGAGTCACTTTTGCCTGTGCTACGGGTCCCAACGAATCAAAAACGACCCCACCTATTTCCTTGCTTTTGATTTGATTTTCGATCTTGTTAAGCACAGCCTCGCTGGTGTGTGCCGGAACAGGTACAACAAAGAGCTGTCCGATCTTGCCGTCCACTGTCAGGGAGTTAAAAACACTATCCACCCAGGAGTTTTTGTCCGGTTGGGCAGCCAACCCCCCTGATATGCCATAAGTCACCAAAAAAACGAGAAAAACTTTTTTTAACATCCCCACGTTGAGTTTTGAAATGGACAATTATAGCCGCAACTTTATGCGGCCTTCAAGGTATAAAATTAGTTAATCGGCGAAGATGATTTGTTGTTGAATGGGTTTCCAGCCAAAATTTAGGAGAAAATGAAACCGAATTCGATTAACGGTTAATTACAAAAATATATATGAAGTTTCCCACGTTATTTACTAAAACACCTAATTATAAGAGGTTTGCGTATACCCCCCGGCATTATGATCCGCTAGAAGAAGAACGAAAGGAGAGAGAGGAACGCATTCGACATGAACTTAATATCAGCCAGGAAAAAAAGGATGGTGCGGATGACCTGAACGGTTATCGTTCGAGAATTGCGGGCTCGTTCAGAACTGCAAAAAAGACAGCGACCGTTCAACGCGATCCGTCCGCGTCTATGATGCGCCTTATTATCCTGATGGTCTTGACAGTTGGACTTATTGCTTTTATCGAATATGGCACTGTTGCGTTATATGGTGTTGCCATCATTTTTGTACCATTTTATTTGTATTTAAAGTTCAGGAAGTTCAAGCGCTAATCTGCACTTTTACATCAAGACTTTGCGCCGGAATGCATGCCTGATATCATTCGACTTTTACCTGATTCAATAGCCAACCAAATAGCTGCCGGCGAAGTAGTACAACGCCCTGCATCCGTAGTCAAGGAATTAATTGAAAATTCCATAGACGCCGAAGCCACCCATATTAGATTGATTGTAAGAGAGGCTGGCAAAACCTTGATGCATGTCATTGACAATGGAAAGGGCATGTCGGAAACCGATGCGCGCATGAGTCTGGAAAGACATGCAACTTCCAAGATACGAAAGGCGGAAGACCTTTTTACGCTCCATACGATGGGATTTCGAGGCGAAGCATTGGCGTCTATCGCTGCTGTTTCTCAAGTAGAATTGAAAACGCGCCCGACAGACCAGGAGTTAGGGACATTGCTGGTTATCGAGGCTTCAGAAGTAAAACGACAAGAACCGGTAGCGTGTGAAAAAGGTACCAGCATTTCCGTCAAAAATCTTTTTTATAATATCCCTGCTCGTAGAAATTTCCTGAAATCAAATGCAAGTGAATACCAGCATATTCTGGAGGAATTTCAGCGGCTCGCCCTGTCTCACCCCGATATCGCCTTTCAGTTTATAGAGTCAGACTCGCTCGAATACGATTTGCCTCCGGGTAAATTAAGTCAGCGAATTGTTAACATTTTTGGCAAGTCCTACCAGGAACAACTGGCGGCGTGTCAGGAAGAAACGCCCCTTGTAAAAATTACCGGCTACGTTGGACAACCACAGTTTGCCAGGAAAAAAAGGGGTGAACAATTTCTGTTCGTCAACAAACGATTTATCCGCAGTAATTACCTGAATCATGCGGTGATGACGGCATTTGAAGGATTGCTGCCTGATAATACTTTTCCATTTTACGTTCTCTTTATTGAGATCGATCCAAAACATATTGACGTTAATGTACATCCGACGAAAACAGAAATAAAATTTGATGATGAGCGCGCCGTGTATGCGGTTGTGCTTTCGTCAGTTCGCCAATCGATTGGCACTCACAATCTCACGCCCGCCATAGATTTCAACTCAGATGTAAACATTATTGCAAAATTGAGTCAAGCGGCAAATCAATCTAAGGAAGTTTATTTCGATGAGAGATTTAGTTCAGGCATGCAGGGATCTAACCGTGATCATTGGGAAAAACTCTTTGAGGGCGAAGAAAGAAATTTCTATACCACTTCGCCTGCGCCGTCGCAGCCAGTGCAGACCTTGCGTTTCGAAAGCGCACTGAACCAGTCGCAACCGGGCGACATCATTGAAGAAAAAATATTGTGTCAACTTCACAACCGTTACATAGTAAGACAGGTTAGATCTGGAATGATGTTGATCGACCAGCAGGCAGCACATGAGAGAATCTTGTTCGAAAAGTTTCTTAATCAGTTTAAAAATCAATCCGGTGCGAGTCAACAAAGTCTGTTCCCTCAGGCTATAACGTTCAGCGCTGCCGATTTCGCGATGATATTGGAACTGCAGCCAGAAATTGAGGCTTTGGGATTTAAAATAGAGGTATTTGGCAAAAATACGTTTATTGTCAATGGAATACCTGGTACCCTCTCGACTGGCAGGGAAAAGGAGCTATTTGAGGGTTTAATTGAACAGTTTAAAATGAATCAGTCCGAACTCGTAATACCTATTCGCGAAAATCTCGCACGTTCATTGGCAAAACGCGCAGCCCTTAAAGGCGGCCAGAAGTTAGAACGGGAAGAAATGCAGTCGCTTGTCGACAATCTCTTTGGTTGCTCCACGCCTAACTACGCTCCAGATGGAAAGCCTGCGTTCTTTATTTTTGGGTTGAATAAAATAGAAAGTTACTTTCGATAGACTATATCAGAAACTATGCTAAGACTCACACCTGTTGTTCGAAATCTGGTCATTATCAACGTGATCATATTCATTCTCCAAAACATAGTTCCCGGTTTCACCAATTTGGTATCCCTTTGGAACCCCAAAACTGACCTTTTCAAACCGTACCAGCTTTTTACCTATATGTTTGCGCATGCCGACGTATTTCACATATTTTTTAATATGCTGGTCATGGCGTCTACAGCACCAGTTCTCGAGAATTTCTGGGGACAAAAAAAATTCCTGACATTTTATTTGGTTACAGGCATTGGCGCGGGTGTTTTTCATTTATTGATAAACTTGTTTTTCTTTGAGAATATCACCTATGGCTCCATGCTGGGGGCGTCTGGTGCTGTTTATGGGATATTAATGGGTTTTGGTATGATGTTTCCCAATATGGAGATGCGGCTGCTAATACCGCCGGTGGCAATTAAAGCCAAATACCTTGTATGGGTATTGGGAGCTATAACTTTTCTGCTTAGCGGAGCAGGAGTTGCACATTTTGCTCACCTTGGTGGTATTATTTTCGCTTTCATTTTGTTACGTATTTGGCGCCATAAAAATGGCTCTTACTTTTAGATATTATGTTTGAAGATTTTAAGAACGCGTTTCAACGGCACAATAATGCGCATGTTCAATTGATCATTATAAATGTCGTTGTTTTTTTAGCGCTTGCTGTTATATTGGTATTTTCCCGAGCCTTACAGGTTCCTGAAGTTTTCAGAGTCATTCACGATCAATTGGCAATACCTGCCCCGATTGGAGAATTTGTTCAAAAGCCATGGACCATCTTCTCGTATGCTTTTGTTCACGACTTATCCGGAATATTTCACATCCTGTTTAACATGTTGGTTTTTTACTGGTTTGGAAAACTTTTCGTCGAATATCTGGGGAGTGACAAATTAGTGGCCCTTTATGTGCTCGGCGCCCTCGCCGGCGGAATTGCATACTTGTTGGTCTACAATACTATTCCATTCTACATTGAACGCATCGGTAATTTTAACGGTATGGTTGGTGCATCGGCAGCAGTCTATGCCATCGTCGTCGCTACCGCTACATTAATACCGGATTATACGTTCTTTCTGATGTTTCTGGGCCCGGTAAGGATCAAATACATTGCAGGTGTCTGCATCGTTTTATCATTTCTCGGCTCGGTTGGTGAAAATGCAGGTGGAAATGTGGCGCATCTGGGAGGCGCGCTAATGGGCTTTGTATACCTAAAACAATTGCAGGCAGGAGCGAATTGGGGTGGTTGGATCACCGTGACAATCGACTGGTTCAAGGGGTTGTTTACTTCGAAACCCAAGGTCAAGGTCACGTATCGAAAGCAATATTCCGATGCCCAGAAACCTAAGGCCAAGGCCTCTATTTCCCAGGATGAAATCGACGCAATCCTGGACAAGATCTCTGACGGAGGTTATGAGAGCCTCACCAAGGAAGAGAAAGAAAAATTGTTTAACGCCAGTAAAAAATAGCCAACATCTCACCGGTTTTACAGGTTGGGTAATTCATGGGAAAACTTTGGCTTGCTAAGCTTGGACCTGAAAAAGAATTGTGTAAAGGCTCGCAAACCCAAGGCGCCTACTAATGGGATCAAAGCGTAGTGCAGTTTTTGGGGCAAGATAGCCCAGCAAAGGAGTGTTCCCAAAGTTAGAATGGTAGTGAAGATGAAATAGCCGGTGAGCCAGCGCGGTGATTTGACGAGTGCTATTGCAGCAAAAAAATGAACCGGAAAAGCCCAAAGGAGGTTAAAATTGTTAGCGGCTGCCTTATGATTCGTAAAAAACCATAGTGCAACCAATAAGATTCCAATTGACCCTGTTATAGAAAATAATACAAAGTCAAACCTGTTCGTCGCCTTGCGCCGTTTGAAATCAAACATTGTTATCAGTATCGTTATAAAAGCGATAAAACTGAACACGTACAACGGATGCAGTAGACTACGACTTCTCATCTCAACCCGTGCCTCGTAGGTGATCTGTTTTTGTTTCACCAGTGGAACCGCTGTACCGTTTTGATTGATCTTAGCATGGTCGAATGCAGATTCGACATAATCCGGAAGGAACATGTATTCCAACGGCGCTGCTTTCTTATCCATTGGTAATCCCAGGCAAATATCAATCCCTAGGTCTCCCCACGGCTGAGCTTCCAAATAAAAATCAGTCAGCTCTCGGATCGTATAGTCCGTCGTGACGTGCGACTCATCAAACGTAACGTCGTTGCCTAATGCGGCCAACAATACATCACGGATCTTGGTCGAACAATTATCATAGAAATAGTCGTATAGATAGTATTGATTTTCAGGCAGCGAATTCCACTGCAGATACGCGAACAACTTTTGCTTCTGTTCGGGAGTAAGATCTAGAACTTGTTCATGAATGAATCTGTTTTCATAGATATACCGGTTTTCGAAACCTGGGTAATCCTCTACACTCAGCTTATAGAGGTTGCGACCTAATGCAAAATTCAGATAAAAGTTCGGCTGATTGAAATCATAGGTGCCGTAATTGCACGCGACATTTATCTTGTTAACCGGGTCATGAATCCGAAACGCGCTATGCCCGAAGGCGGAATACAATTCGCTGGGATAAGGGCCACAGGTAAGAACTGAGATAGTAGCTTGTTCTGATAATTGCGCGCCAGCTGTAAAAGCAATGAAGAAAAATGCCCAGAAGAGTTTTATCATCATAGTATTATAAACGTGCTAAGATAACAACAATTCAATTTATCTTCCGGAACCGATTTTCGAGACTATCTTGCATCCATGATTGGTGGATTGACTGACAGCCTAAATCTCGTCTCGAAGCTTACTCCGAAACGTGTGATTAATGCATCAAAGATTCTTAGCAGCTACCATTTTTCGCGGTGGCGTGGAACGTCAGCCATCCAGGGCCTTCCCATGAGCATCGCCATTGAACCCACAACCTCCTGCAATCTTCGCTGTCCCGAATGTCCCAGTGGACTGCGAAGTTTCACTAGACCAACAGGAATGCTCTCCGAAGTCCTATTTCGCAATGTGATTGATCAATTGGCTCCTACATTAAATTATCTTACATTTTATTTTCAGGGGGAGCCGTATCTACATCCCCATTTTCTGGCGTTCGTAAAATATGCCACCGATAAAAATATTTATACCGCAACATCTACAAACGCTCATTTTTTGAACGATGAAGTTGCCAGGTCCACCATTGATTCCTCGCTCGATAGATTGATTATTTCAATTGATGGAACAACTCAGAATACTTACGAATCGTACAGGAGAGGCGGTCACCTGCAAAAGGTTAAGGAAGGTACACAACGTATCCTATACTGGAAGAAAAAGATGAAATCGAGAACGCCACATGTCGTTTTCCAGTTTTTGGTTGTGGGACCGAATGAACATCAAATACCGGAGGTATACAAGCTGGCTGCAAGTATGGGCGTTGATCAGGTCGTGCTGAAGACGGCACAGATCTATGACTTTAAGAATGGTTCAGGATTAATTCCGAAACAGGAAAAATATTCCCGCTATCAAAAAAATGCCGATGGGTTGTATACGCTGAAGAATAAGCTGGAAAACAATTGTTGGAAAATGTGGCACAGCTGCGTTATCACGTGGGACGGAAAGGTTGTACCCTGCTGTTTCGACAAGGATGCACAACACGCTATGGGCGACTTAACAAAAAATTCGTTTTCGGAAATCTGGAATGGATGGGCCTACAGAAAATTTAGAGATACGCTGCTGCGAGCAAGGTCCGAAATCGAAATCTGTAAGAACTGCACTGAGGGAACGACCGTCTGGGCTTAATGGCGACCTAAGCGCTGTTTATCCTTTATGCTTTCCTCTATCTTAGCAAAGTCGACTCCGCACTTACCGCAGCCAGTAGCGCATCCGGACTTGGCATGCAAAGCCCTGTAAATAATCAATCCCAGATAGGCGACAGCACCTAAAAAAATAAGGATCAAAACAATCTGTTGGAGAAACATAAGTAAAATTACCAATTCATTTCGAAAACGCCCGACATAGGAAAATAATTTAAGGAAAGAGAAAATCGTCCGGTATCGGACGCAAATGGGATATACCGAACAAATCGGGACATCTGTAAACTATGATTCCAGGCTTATTGAGCAGAAATAGATTCTGGCATCTATGTTGGAAATATTGGGGCAATCCACTTTTTATGCTCAAAAACTACTTTGTTACTGCACTTAGAAATGCTATGCACCAAAAGGGCAGCGCATTGATCAATATTGCAGGTCTAACGCTGGGAATTACATGCAGCCTGATCTTGTTTCTGATGGTCAAGCACACGTTAAGCTATGACACCTATCATAGCAAGAAAGACAGGATCTATCGTGTGGTAAGCCAGACGGAAGGCAATCGCGGCAAAAGGCAGAGTGCAGGAATACCTACTGTTTTGCCGGATGCATTCCGGCTCGATTTTCCCGAAGCAGAAGAAGTGGTATTCACAACCTACCGTTCCGAATCCATGGTGACCATTCCGCAGCCTGGCTCTCAGGAACCGAAAAAGTACATGGAAGAAAGTGGAATTGTTTATACTGAACCCGGCTTCTTCAAGATTTTTGACCGCCCTATGTTGTTGGGTAGTGCAGCATCTGGATTGGATGATCCCAATGAGGCCATTATTTCCAAAAGATGGGCATTAAAATATTTCGGCAGGGAAGACGCACGAAATGAAATCATCAGATTTGATACGATAGATTATAAGGTGACCGCGGTGATGGACGACTTTCCATCCAATACGGATTTCCCCTTTGATTTAATGTTGTCATTTATCACCGTTAAGAAACGCGTTGAGCAATCGGGCTGGAATAGCGTCTGGAGCGATGAGCATTGCTATTTCTTGCTGCGCGAAAAAGCGGATGTAAAAAAAATATCGGAAAGGCTACCTGCATTTGCAAAAAAACATTTGGGCGAAAATGTTAATCGAACCGAATATCTCATCCAGCCGCTTTCAGATATTCATTTTGACGATAGGTTTGGCACTTATTCATATAAAACTGTGAGCCGGGCGATGTTAATTTCTCTACAAGGGATAGGCTTAATCCTCATTCTAACGGCTTGCATCAACTTCATTAACCTCGCTACCGCCGAGGCAATAAAACGTTCTAAAGAAGTGGGTATTCGAAAGGCGTTGGGTAGCTCCCGCCTTCAATTGGTCAAGCAGTTCTTGGGAGAGACAATTTTGATAACGATCATTTCGGTTTTTCTGTCCTTAGCGGTCGCTCAGTTGGCACTAACGTTTTTGAATCCATTTCTTGAGTTGAAACTCAAGCTTAATCTCATTACAGACAGTGCTCTGTGGATTTATATTATCGTGGTAACAGTTCTGGTGTCTTTGCTTGCCGGACTATATCCTGCATTTGTGGTTTCCGGATTCAACCCTGTCTTGGCGCTCAAAAATCTAATTAGCAACAAATCCTCATCGGGTTATAGCCTTCGAAAAGCATTGGTTGTTTCGCAATTCGTGATATCTCAGTTTTTCATCGTGGGTACGATCGTCATCATCAACCAGATGGACTACTTCAGCAAGAAAGACTTGGGTTTTAAGAAAGATGCCATCCTCGTCGTTCCCATCCCGGTATCCGAATCGCCAGGGGAAAATAACAATGTGAGCAGAATGAGAACATTACGCGATGCATTTATGCGAATCCCCGGGGTAATTTCCGCAAGCCTAAACAGTTCGCCGCCATCAAGTGATCACGTGTCTAATACAATTTTCACTATTGGTGGAAAAGATCAGACGTTCGTAACTCAGGTCAAACACGTGGACGGTCATTATAAAGACTTGTATGGGCTCGATATCATCGCTGGGCAAAATTTAAGCGACAACGATACGGCTGCTAGCATAGTCGTGAATGAAAAACTGGTGTACACTGCAGGGTACAACAGTCCGAATGAGGCAGTAGGTGTAACTATTGACATGTGGGGCAAAAAATTACCTATAGTGGGCGTCGTTCGAGATTTTCACACCGTTTCTTTGCGCGACCCTATCGAAGCAACGGTTATGCTGAATAACATCAGCGGTTATGAAGCGCTGTCGCTAAATGTTGACGCCGGAAAGATCCAGGACGTCGTAGCTAGTATCAAACCGCAATGGGAGCAGGCGTATCCTGAACATATTTTTGACTATGCATTTCTGGATCAGCAGATCGCGGAGTTTTATGAAGATGAAAAAAGAATGTCGATACTACTAAGTATTTTCAGCTCTATTGCAATTCTCATTGGCTGTCTGGGACTTTATGGATTGGCGACCTTTATATCGAATCAAAAAACGAAGGAGGTTGGTGTAAGGAAAGTACTGGGTGCTTCGGTCGAAAGCATCGTAGTACTCTTTTCTAAAGAATACGCGAAATTGATTCTTCTTGGTTTTCTGTTCTCAGCCCCAATTGCCTGGTTTGTTATGAATAAATTCCTGGAGCAATTCAGTTATAAAGATGAATTTGGACCAAATGTATTTCTTATGGCGCTTGGAATAACGTTGTTCATAGCCATGGCAACGGTAGGCTATCGATCAATAAAATCTGCATCAGCAAATCCTGTGGATTCACTGCGATCGGAATAGGACATAATCCTCGACTGAAGATCAGTTGTACGGATTTTTTTCCAGCGTCGCGTTGGCCGGGAGGACAAACAACTCGTCATCAATACTTTGCTCTTCCACAGATAAGGCGTTGGACTCCAATGTAAACTGAACATTGTCGATGACGATTTTGAGCGGTAGAGCTCCCGATTTCGACGCGTACTCATAGAAGTTGCCGAACTTATGGTTTTCAAAAACCTTAGGGTCAATTCTGAATTTTGAATTGAAATAATATTTCTGCACTCCGCTCTTACAGGTTAGAATCAGTTCGTCACACTTATAACCCAAAACATCTACGACATTTCTATTGAGTTCGCTTTTTAGTACCTCATCCGGATTAACCGCGCCATCGTTCCATAGTATAGAAGCCGAACTTGAAAATTTAGTATACACCTTATTATCAGCTTGTCGATAAAGTTGCCATTGCAAAAATGTTCCGTTCGAATTGATACGGTAGTTACCACCTTTAAAATGGTATTCGAGCGATGTTCCCATCATTTGGGTAAAAGCATCGTCGGAAACGTTCGGGACTTTAGACTTGTAGGTAGTTTGATATGTGAGCTTGCCTTCAAAGTTTTGTGCGATACCTGTAATGCTAATAAAGAGCAGCAGGAAGAAGACAGTGGAAATGATTCTCATTATTTCTTTAATCGACTCACTAAGGTAAATAAAAAAAAGAACCCCTCATTACTGAGGGGTTCCTTGTTAGTAAGACCAGATGGTTCTGGTCCCGCGATATATACTAATTACTTCTTCGAATCATTTACTTCTTCGTATTCAACATCGGACACGTTGTTACCATCGGATGAACCTCCACCCGTTTGGCTTCCTGTGCCAGCGGAACTATCAGGTCCCGGGGCACCGGCTGAGCCAGTAGAAGCGTACATTTCAGAAGCGGCAGCCTGCCACGCGGAGTTGAGGGTATTAAGAGCGTTGTCTATCGCCGTCAAATCCTTGTTCTTATGAGCCTCTTTCAGCCTTTCGAGTGCATTGTTTATCGCGCTCTTATTCGTTTCTGAAAGTTTTTCACCGTATTCCTTTAACTGCTTCTCAGTTTGGAAGATCATCGAATCGGCTTGATTGATCTTTTCAACCGTTTCCTTTGCCTTCTTATCAGTATCAGCATTTGCTTGTGCCTCTTGTTTCATTCTTTGAATTTCAGCGTCCGTCAGTCCAGACGAAGCTTCAATTCGGATTTTCTGCTCCTTACCTGTGCCCTTGTCTTTAGCGGACACATGGAGAATACCATTTGCATCAATATCGAATGTAACTTCGATTTGAGGCACACCGCGTGGTGCAGGCGGAATTCCGTCGAGGTGGAAGCGTCCGATCGTACGATTATCTTTCGCCATCGGGCGTTCACCTTGAAGTACGTGAATTTCCACAGAGGGCTGACTATCCGCCGCTGTCGAGAAGGTCTCGGATTTCTTCGATGGAATCGTCGTATTTGACTCGATCAGTTTCGTGAACACACCACCGAGGGTTTCGATACCAAGTGAAAGAGGTGTAACGTCTAACAACAACACGTCCTTTACTTCTCCTGTTAGTACTCCACCCTGAATTGCAGCACCAACAGCCACAACTTCATCGGGGTTTACACCCTTCGAAGGTTTCTTTCCAAAGAACTTTTCTACTTCATCTACAATCCTTGGTATACGGGTTGAACCTCCTACCAGGATAACTTCGTCAATTTGCGATACATTTATCCCAGCATCCTGAACTGCCTTGCGGCAAGGTTCCAGGGTTCTGCGCACCAGGTCATCTACAAGTTGTTCAAACTTCGCGCGACTAAGCTTTTTTACCAAGTGTTTAGGCACTCCGTCAACAGAAGTAACATAAGGCAGATTCACCTCGGTTTCCATTGAACTGGACAATTCTATCTTGGCTTTTTCGGCCGCTTCCTTAAGGCGTTGTAACGCCATAGGATCCTTTCTCAAGTCAACTCTTTCTTCATTCAAGAATTCTTCCGCCAACCAATTCATTATACGCATATCAAAGTCGTCACCACCGAGATGAACGTCACCGTTGGTGGACTTCACTTCAAATACGCCATCACCTAATTCGAGAACGGATATATCGAATGTACCACCACCAAGGTCATACACTGCTATTTTCATATCCTTATTTTTCTTATCAAGACCATATGCCAACGCTGCGGCTGTGGGCTCGTTGATAATACGTTTTACATCGAGGCCTGCAATCTGGCCTGCCTCCTTTGTAGCCTGACGTTCCGCATCATTAAAGTAAGCTGGTACGGTAATAACGGCCTCTGTAACAGTAGTGCCCAAGTAATCCTCTGCCGTACTCTTCATCTTCTGAAGAACCATGGCCGAAATTTCCTGTGGCGTATATAATCGGTCGCCAATGCGCACGCGCACGGTGTTGTTGTTGCCTGCTTCGATTTGGTAGGAAACCATCTTCTTCTCTTCCGCAACTTCATTGAAGCCTTTCCCCATGAAGCGCTTGATCGACGAGACGGTATTTTTGGGATTGGTAATAGCCTGACGTTTAGCAGGATCACCAACTTTGCGCTCTCCCTTACCGCCGTCAAGAAAGGCTACTATCGAAGGCGTCGTTCTACGGCCTTCGCTATTTGCGATCACCACTGGCTCGCTACCTTCCATTACGGCCACGCACGAGTTGGTGGTTCCTAAGTCAATTCCAATAATTTTTCCCATATGTTCAGTGTTTTACGTTCTAAAAGCAAAGACTCCTCTTCAATGGTTATGCCAATGGGTTTTTATGCCATAAAAGTGACACAATGACATGGTTTCTACTTAAGGCGCAATTATCTTACAGAGGAGCTTAACGAGTCCATACGACCAATTCTCAGGCCCACAAGGATATTATCTTAGGAATTCAAAAATTGATATATGAAAAAGAGTTCTTGGGTAATTTTGGTGGCCTTTCTGATTGGCACAAGCGCATGTTCAGTCCATGTTGTTGATTCAAAGGTACCTCCTGGTCAAGTCAAAAAAACCTCGGCTCCCGGGCAGGTAAAAAAACAAACGGGAAGTCAGTCGGCAAAACCGTATGCACCTGGTCAAAAGAAGAAGGCGTAGCCATTAAATTGATTTTATTTTATAATCAATGGTGCGATTCTCTATGTGATCCTTTTTATCTCAAATGAGTGTCTTCACTTTGCCAGCTTTTATTGGCAAAGCAATTCCGAATGCAGGGGCTACTTCTGCTTTTGCGACACTGCCCTGTATAGTGAATCAGAATCCATGTAGCCTGCCGAGCTAAGTTCCTTGAACTCATTGAGCGCTCTCTTCACCTGACCAGTCTTTTCGTACGCCTTCGCTCTAAAATACTTCGCGCTTAGGTTGTTCACGTTGGCTTTTAACGATTTGGAAAATTTATCGATGGCTCTCTCATATGAGGAATTTTCATAGTCGACCAGGCCATCCCAATAAATTACTTCTGCATATTCCGTTGACGCATAATCAGCATTAATGAGCGGCAAAAGTTTGTTGATCTCGATTTTCACGCTATCCCATTTTTTTTGTTGAATATAGATCCTTGCCAACGCCATATGCGGGCCAGGGAGTCCCGGTCGCAAATCAGCATACTCCTGCCATACTTCAATTGCATTGGTAGTATCCTTCAGATTCAAATAATTATCAGCAACTTGCTCATATAATCTCCAGCCATCTTCGAACCGGATGAGTCGTCGCAAATCTTCATTTGCGCCGCCCTTATCGCCTATTAAGTCCAGACAAACCGATCTTGTTCGCAAAGACTCGTAGTCTGAACTGTCGGTCTTTATAAAATGATTGAGATCTTCGACGGCGCCGCGATAATCATGTTGATTTGATTTGGCAAGTCCTCTGAGGCGATAGGTAGCCGGGGAGTTAGGTTGCAGTCTGAACATTTCCTTAAAGTCATCATTGGCCCCCTTCCAGTCTTTTAATTCGACACGATATACACTTCTTTTCTTATGTGCGTCGAAATTGTCGTTGTCCAGCCGAAGGGTCTTATTATAATATTGAAAGGCTGAACTATGATCACCTGCGTGTTCGTATGTTAGAGCCTCGAGAAAATAAACAGTTGCAGATGGTTCAATTTGTTCAGCATTCTTTATTTCAACTAATGCCTCCTTGAGCCTTCCGGCCAGCAAAAGACAGAAGCCCTTTTTGAGAAATCCGAACGACTTTTCATCTAAACCAAACCCGTTTGTTATCAAGTAATTGGCTGCATATTGAAGGTCAATGCGCTTATCGAGGATTGTTTGGTTTCCAGTAAAGCGCTCGTCGTCCACGGCTGTT
>JAICGJ010000100.1 GCA_025923195.1 Chryseolinea sp. | reverse complement strand
TACGAAGGCCATTTCATGGGTGCTTCGTAGTATGGTAAAATACAATCGGAAGGCGCTTGAGACTTACCTCAGGGAGAATGGGCACACAATACCTAAAATTGCATTACGCGAAACCAGGGTGAAACTTGAAACGGGAAGAAAATCGAATCCAAAGTCCGTATAGGTTGTACTTCGGGCTATGTGATTTCGGAGCTGACGAAAGAAGCCGAGTTGTAATTGGGCAGATAAAACTTTGTTTGAACCACCTTTGTGTTTCTTCGGGTCTTAGCGTCTCCGTGGCCTCATTATCTCATTTGGCCACAAGGGCACAAGGACACAAAGGAATCACGAAGAATACGAATAACTTGGGCATAATTTCTAAAGAAACTTTAGTCAGCTTTATCTGTTTTAATCATCGCGGACGCGGCCCATAATGCGGCAGTGACTGCCCTAATTCAAGGGCCCCAAGATCTGGCGCTTTCCCGGAGTAGTTATCATTTATGTTTGGCAAAAGTATGCCTGCATCGACAGCCTTGCTCGATGATACTAGACTGAAATCATATCCTGCAACCGGATAGATATGTCCTCTCCTCGCCGGATCGGGCAAAGGCACATGAACGAAGACCTCACCGCTCAACTCGATGCCGTGCGCCTCAAACCCTGTTTTCTTTCTAAAATCTTTTAGCGTTTTAAATTCGTAGAAAGTGAGCCTCTTTTCATCCATATTGTTCAGTGAATCAGCTGTCGGGTATCTCCACCGGTATTTCATCCCATCACTCCCTTTCTTTCGGTAGCCGTTGTAATCGAGGGTGCTATACGTAGTGAACGTGGTTCCGCTTAACGATGGGCGTTTGTCGTCGGGACCGATAAACAAGTTGTTTCGGAAGTGTCCATTGGAGAAATTGTTAATCCCGACATCCGTGACAAAAGTATTGTGATACGTGAAGATCCCAGCAGGCCGTATCGTATATTTCATTGCAGTACCCGGTACGTTGTAACAGATATTGCGGATAAAATACACTGGACCTCCAAACACAGGTTGGGCACTTAACGCTGCATGGTAGGCATTGAATCCCCGGTTTTCGAATATGCGAATGTTGTGTACTCCTCCATCGGCCTCCATAAAATCATCGGCCATGTTGAAGATATCATTCCGGTAAAAATCAATGGAAACGCAAAGTGGCTTACCTTGCTCGGGTAGTCCATGTGTATCCACGCAGATCCCATCGTGGAAAAATGAAATTGAATTATAGCATACTACATGACTTTGCCCGTATACTTTTATAGCATAATATGATGTTAATGGCGCGGGCTTTTCCAAACCATACCACCCTACCAGGGTATCCGGATCGTGCCGTCCGATCATCACATTGTCTGCGATATAAAAATCTTTCGAGTCGGCGCTGTAAGTCACCACACCGATCCCGATATCCTCCATCTTACAATTCTTAACGGTGAGGCCACTGCAACCCATAACGCGCTTTAATCCGGCGTAAAAGGCTATATCCGTATTTTTGATGGTGAGTCCCTCAAAATAATGGTAGTCAGCAGCCATTACGTCAAAAAGACGATAGGCGCCATCGCCGTCAAAGATTACCTCGCCATCGCCTGCAGCCTTGATCGTGATTGGCTTTTCCGGTGTTCCTTTCTGAGTCAGAACATAAGCGCCATGGAAGTCAAGGGCGAGTGAATCAGCATACTTTAGCCGGTTTCCCTTGTAACGTCCGGCGTGAATCAAAATCACATCGCCAGCGACGACACGTGGTTCAGGCACATTCCACCAGTCCCCTGTGTTCCCGCCGCCGTAGTAGGCTTCGTTCAATCCGGTAAATGCCGGACTTTCCTTCTTTCCTGTAAAACCCGGAGGATACACATGATAGACTTTTCCCCCCACATAAGGCTTGGGTTCCGACTTCGTCTTTACGACTATCTCATGACCTGCCCTACCCTGTACGCCATCAGGATCTTTCAACTCAAACCTGCATTCATACTCCTGGCCTGGCTCGAGATGGAATATACTTCCCGCAAATTTGTCCGGTGTAGTATATACCCAGGGTTGGTCGTGACCGTATACCTTTTCACCGCCTATCCGCAACAGCGGCAAAGCTGTTCGCCAGGTTTGCTCTCCTTTTTTTCGGAATGCCGAAGAAACTGTTGCATTTCGATTTTCGTCGCCTGTTATATCCCATTCGAATCCGGCACAGACCAGCGTTGGAGGCTCAATTATAAATTCACCCGTATGCGTAACATTAGTCCCATCGACCTTCGAACGAAGTTTTTCGACTGACTGAGGATAGCATAGGGGGGCGGACAGCGCAAAGCAAAGCAGCAGGAAGTATTTCATTAAACAAATGTAGCATCCTTTGAAAAACGAGCTCTGCTTACATGTAAAAACTATTTTAGAACATGTACCCATCCTTTTTTATTCCGGCAGTTATTATGTTCTACTGAAAAATAATACACACCAGGCTCCACATCTTGCGTTGGCCATTCACCGCTATATTGATCATTGGAATAAATCTGGAGCCCCCAGGAATTATAAACGCTCAGGGCAGCAGAGAATTGATTGGCAATTCCGGAGAACTTGAACTTATCATTTAGTCCATCGTCGTTAGGTGTTACCACATTTGGAACGACGAGGTTATCGAAAGCGTCTATGGTAATGGTGTCGGTAGCTTGGCCACATTGATTTTTCACCTTAACCCAATATGTTCCTTTCTCTGTTGGCAGGAAGGTTGAGTCGGTGGTTCCGGTCGACCATTCATATTCCATGTAGCCCGCGTTTTTACCTTTTGCGTCAAGTGGGTAGAATTCACAAGTCACGGTATCCCTGCCCAGATCGAGAACGGGTGAGGTCACAAATAAAACGTCGACTTCATCAAAAACCTCGCACCCGTCATCATACGCGCCTGTAACATTGTAGATCCCGGATTGTGAAACTTCTAACGATTGGGCTACAGATCCATCACTCCATTGGTAATTTTTGAATCCATCCTGAGCATTAAGTGTCAACGTCTCCCCTATGCACAAGACGGTGTCGGCGCCAAGGTTTAACTCCGGACCCGGACGTACATAAATAGTCACCGTATCGCTGATCCAGGTATTGCATACTTTTCCCCTCACCAAATAGGTGGTGGTTGACCGCGGAGAGGTTACCAGTCTACTTGTTTCGCTTAACTTGTCTAACGGTTTCGAAAGGGTTGTCCAATGCACGCTATCCCACTTTACTAAGGCTTCTATGGTTGTGGTGGAACCAAGACAAATTACTGTGTCACCTTCAAAACTGAATTTTTGGGCTTCGGCTTTAGCAACAGACACGTCGTCAACATAATAATAGGACGTTTCGTATGACCATGATCCCGGGACAATACCACCCTTATCTAGAACCCTTGTCTCCTCATACTCAAAAAACGCTCCTACAGTCACGTATTGATAAGTAGAATCAGCAGTAAAAAGGCCGGCTATTCTAGTCCAGGTCACGCTATCGGTAATTACTCGGCTATCAAAAACCTGGGGTTCGCGGGATATAAAATATCCCGCGTCCTTCTGTAATATTTTTTCATTGGTGAAGAGCAATCCCAAATTGTTGGATGCGTACTTCGGCTGCTCTGCAAGAGACACATACATCTCAGCACAATACGTTTCGCCAATAGCTAAAGGTTCGGTCAGTTTCGCCTGTAAGTACTCCCGGTACCGAATTTCTGGTCTGCTGAGAGCCATTGAGATCATACCTACAAAGCGATTTCCCGAGCGCGGGTACTGATGCCCTATTGCCGGGCTGAAGCTATTGGTCGTAGAACTTCTAGGCGCATATGCCCAGCAGATCTGGTTTGAAATCTGGGTGCTGAAAATATCGGTAGTACCGGGGGTGGGTAAAGTCCAGTGAGGAATGTTAAAAAGTTCAGGCAATCTTGTAAAACCACACTGGTCAGGTCCTTCTTCAAAGCTCGGGTTTGGTACTAAGTTCTGACTCCTGAGAAGGGATGGAAATATGATTAACGTTAGTATAATGAACCCTTTGATAGAGAAATAATTCATAATACTAAAGAGTTTCATAATTCTTCTACAATGAATCCGGAGGCAGAAAGAGAAGCTTATTAAAGTTAGGTAATAGTTTTTAGTGTACGGTGTCCATGGCGACCAATAAATTGTTACTGAGTTTCCGATTCGAAATCCTATGGGTACAGAGCTACGATGATTGAGAAGAGGTCAGACATCCGGTCCTATGCAAGCCTCAAGGTTAGCGAAGAGGTTGCGTGGGTTGCTGTAAATTTTTATCCATGAATTGGGGAGTTTTTCCATACTTTTTGCAACCCATCAAAAATTCACACTTTTGTAACTATCTGAGGGTTAGTTAGTTATAAACCAAAAATTTTCGGATATATTCTTGAATAGAAGAAACACGAGGAATAAAAAACTTCAAGCAAATAAAATGTTTCACCAAAAAAAACTTAAGACCATGAAAAAATTATTGTTAGCAATTGCCTTTATGACAGTTGGATCTATCGCTGTCCTTGCTCAAGATCCTGCACCTGCAACGACTCCGACCCCACCAGCAACTGAGACTCAAGATCAGGATATGGGACAAGCTATCGCATCTAGCGAACTTCCCGCACCTGTTCAGACAGCTTTGCAAGGTCAAGACTATACAGGTTGGACAGTAGGTAATGCCTATAAGAAAGAGAAAGATGGCAAGACTTTCTATGCAATCGAAATGACCAAAGGTTCAGAGACCAAGAAGGTTAAGTTTGATGCAGACGGAAATGTTGTCAAAGAAGAAGATAAAGAATAACTGTTGACCAGTTAAATTAAAAGGTGCCCCCAAAGGGCACCTTTTCTATTTATAAGCAATCTCCTATAACATTAGGTCTACGAAGAGGCCATAGCAACGGGAGTAGCTCCTTTGTAGCTGCCCGGTACAGTTCCGGATAGCATGGCAATACGATTCCATGAGTTAATCTGGGAAATGGCCAGCACGATGTTAGCAATTTCCTCTTTCGTATAGTGTACCCTCATTTTTTCATAGGCATCGGCAATCTCCTCAGGTTCAGTCTGACTTATTTCTGTTAGGGTATCCGTTAGGTTCAACGCCGCTTTTTCCGCATCGGAATAGCATGGCGATTCCTTCCAGGCCCGCAAAAGATATAGTCGCTGAAAAGTCTCGCCCGATTTAAGGGCATCCTTATGATGCATATCAAGACAGTATCCGCAACCATTAATCAGGGAGGCCCGCACTTTTATCAAGGCGATCAAGGAATGTGGGATACCACATTTTTTCAAATAGATTTCGATGTTCTGCATAAGTTCATACAGTCCCTTTGGAGTTTCTGCTAAGGTTATTCTCGGTTCCATAAAAATTAGTTTTTGTTTTCCTCCTTAAGACAGTTTCAAGGGATATGGCGTGACATCTTTTTTAAAAAATAATCATAGGTGTTGCAGCTTATCAGGATTGACGACGATAAATATGTTCGTAATCGCGTCATCCTCAATTTCAAACACGATGCATCGAAATACTTTGCCTTCGCGTTTGAAAAGAATAGCAGGATGATGATTTATTTCAGCGACATGGGTGGTGGCGTCCTCCGGGTAATACTTCCCATAAATTGCTTTTAAGAACTTGGACACTCGATCCTGGCCCGTCAGCAATTTTCTCGCAGCGCTAACTTTTGTGCCACCATCAGACACACACTGAACATCTGTGCTGAGCAACTGTTTTGTGCGTTCGACATCAGCGCTTGAAATCGCATCGCTAAGCTGACGCAACATATCGCTATCTTGTTGATTCAATTTTCCCGCTTTCGTTCTTCTGCCGGGGATCTTTTCTTTGCTTCTTTTTAATAGCTGTCGGGAATGCTCAATCTTGATGTCAAGCGCTTCAGCAATTTCCTCGTGATTAAAATCAAAGGTCTCCTTCAAAATAAAAACAGCCCGCTCCTTGGGAGTCAAATGCTCCAGCAAGATGAGGAGCGAGTATTGCAAAATCTTTTCCCGATCAGCTGCAGTATAAATACTTTCTTCAGTGAGAACTGGCGTGGGCAGCCAAGCTCCGCGATATTGCTCCATTCTATTTCTCAGCAATTTTTTTTCGTTGATAGAACGGTTTATGACCGATCGTATGAGGTAATTCTTAGGATTTTCAATTTGATGATCACCACTCAATAGGTGATGGTTTAATACTTCCTGGACGACATCTTCCGCTGCCTGCCAATCGCCGGTGATATTATATGCAAACGGCAGTAGCATGGACTGGTACTGCCCGAGCAGCGAAGCTACTTCCGGTTTCATGCTCGTTTCATTCATAACGTATACTGATGACAATTTTCAGGCAATAATCGTGACAAGAAAGACAGATTTTTGGCAGTACTCAAAGGTCGTCGAGGTCGAATGCAGCGCTGAATGGCAGATTTCCGGCGTCCAATGGTTACAAATTGCCGTCAGATTGTATGTAAGAAATACGTTGAATTTGCGGTGATTTTCCTCAAGTATGGCGGAATCTACCCACACAGTTCAAGGTATTATGAGAAAAAAAGGCCTCAGGGCCTGGCATACTTTTTTGATTTGGAAGGCTGGTACAAATATCTGCTTATGGACAGGGAAAAATTTTACAAAACTGTTTACAAGTTGGTGGAGGATTACTTCACCAATTTCAACAAGAAGCCGCATTACCTTCTGATCAACTCACAATTTGATCTAACCAAATGCATTGATCCGGAGGACTTGCAGCAATATGTGAATGACAGGTTCAAGGGTATGATGATAGTACGGACTCCGGATATCAGCAGTGATAAGGTGGTCGTGTACTAGTTGCTGAAAGACTTGCTTATTTAGACCCGGTCGATGCCGGGTTTTTTATTATTTTCAAACATGAAATATGTACGAATCGAAGGAAGCCGCAAGCTCGCCTCTTTCATTGAGCCCATGAAGGCCCAGCTGTCGGATCTGCCTCCGTTTGACGGTTCTGACTGGATATTTGAAATCAAGTGGGATGGATACAGGGCAATCGCGGAAATTAACTCACACGGCAACAGACTTTATTCACGGAACGGGCTAACATTTGATAAAGCCTATCCGAAGGTATTTGCAGCATTAAAAAACATTAAGAAGCATGCTGTTATTGATGGAGAGATCGTAGTATTTGATGAACACGGGAAACCAAATTTTCAAAAGCTTCAGAACTACAAAAGCAACGACCGGTATACAATTCAATATTATGTCTTCGACTGCCTTTCCTTGGAAGGTAAAAGTCTTACCGATCGACCCGTCATAGAACGGAAGGAGATTTTGAAGAAAATATTGCCTGCGTCCGATGTGATCTTGTATTGTGATCATGTCGACACCGAGGGGAAAGCGCTTTTCAGGGAGATGAAGAAAATGAAGCTGGAGGGAATGATCGCCAAACGGAAGAACAGTAAGTATTACATCGGTAAGCGCACCCCGGACTGGCTAAAAATAAAAAATGTTCAGACACAGGAAGCCATCATTGTCGGGTTCACAGAACCAAAGGGGGCCCGAAGCTCTTTTGGATCGCTTCTCCTTGCCGTAAAGAAGAGAGGCAAGCTTGTTTCAGTTGGAAATGTCGGGACTGGCTTCACGGATAAGAGCTTGAAGGAGCTGCATACAAAGCTGAAAAAAATAACCCGTAAGACATCACCGCTCGATATTCCGATCAAAGAGACGGCGGATATCACGTGGGTTGACCCGGTGCTGGTGTGCAATATCAAATTCACAGAAATCACAGAGGATGGCAGTATACGACATCCAGTATTTCAAGGGCTGCGCGTTGATAAGGCGGCTTCAGAAGTTCATTTGGAAAAAACAGTCGGCAAACGGTCTAAGTGAAGCAGTTTTTCTATTTTTTTTGTGTGATCATTTGAACCGTCTGGCCCGTAGCAAGGTTAGTGATACCCTAGTGCGAGTCTCTTGTCACTTCATCACCAGAGCCACCGACGAGGAAATCCATATCAGCACCAAGATGCGCTTGCTGAACATGTTTTAGATACAAGCTTACATAACCTCGAGATGTCACAGGTGCTGGCGGCTTAAAATTTTCCTTTCTCTTTTTTAGCTCACTATCCGTCAGCGCGACGGTCAATGATCTGTTGGGTACATCCAGCGTGATAACATCCCCAGTTTGGATGACGGCAAAGTTACCGCCAATGGCCGCTTCCGGAGATACATGTAACACCACCGTACCGAATCCGGTGCCGCTCATCCTGCCATCGGATATACGAACCATATCAAGTATTCCCTTCTGCAACATTTTCTTAGGTAAACCCATGTTTCCAACTTCGGGCATACCCGGATATCCACGGGGACCTACGTTCTTTAACACCAGTATATTTGTCTCATCAACTTCTAGCGACGGGTCATCAATGCGCGCTTTATAGTCTTCAATGTCCTCAAAAACAATAGCCCTACCGGTATGCTGCATTAAATGTGCGCTTGCGGCTGAAGGTTTTATTACGGCGCCTTGCTCGCACAAATTGCCGCGCAATACAGCAAGTCCAGGTACGTTGTTGAACGGCTTGTCGACCGACGAAATGACTTCATTGTTGTAACACTGAGCGTCGCTGTAATTTTCCTTTACGGTTCTGCCATTTACGGTAATACAATCAGGATGGAGAATACCATCTAGCGCCTTTTGAATGACGGGAAGCCCACCGGCGTAAAAAAGGTCTTCCATAAAATACTTTCCTGAAGGCTGAAGGTTCGCAACGAGTGGTATATTCGCACACAATGGATCAAAATCATCCAGGGAAAGCGGAACTCCGATGCGTCCGGCAATGGCAAGCAAATGGATCACAAAATTTGTCGATCCCCCGATCGCCGCATTTACTTTAATAGCGTTTTCAAAAGCCTTGCGTGTAAGCACATCCGATAACCGCATGTCCTCGCGAACCATTTCAACGATCCGGACACCCGACAGTTGTGCCAGTACCTTGCGCCTGGAGTCGGCTGCCGGTATCGCGGCATTTCCCGGGAGCGATAGCCCCAGCGATTCGATCATACACGCCATCGACGATGCGGTTCCCATAACTGCACAATGGCCCTGGCTCCGGCACATAGCCCCTTCAATTGTGATCAATTCTTCTTCCTTTATGCGATTACCCCTTAAGTCGTCATGGTATCGCCAGACGTCACTTGTGCCGATGCTAAGACCGCGATATCTCCCGGTCAACATAGGCCCGCCGGAAACGACTATAGTTGGAATATTGACGCTGCAGGCACCCATTACTAAGGAGGGTGTCGTTTTATCACATCCACAGAGCAGCACTACGCCGTCCAGGGGGTTTGCGCGAATAGATTCCTCCACCTCCATACTCGCGAGGTTTCGATACAGCATTGCCGTTGGTTTAATGAGCGTTTCACCTAAAGACATGACCGGAAATTCCACAGGAAAGCCTCCTGCTTGCAGAATTCCCCGCTTCACCCTCTCGGCAAGTTCACGGAAGTGAGCGTTACATGGAGTAAGTTCACTCCACGTATTACAAATACCAATTACGGGTTTGTTGTCGAATTCATAGTCGGGGATTCCCTGGTTCTTCATCCACGCGCGATATATAAACCCATCCTTCCCTTTACGGCCAAACCAGTCGGCGCTTCTCAATTTTTTTTCTTTCACATCATTCTTTTTTGGAGATTATTCACGTTGCATCCCGGGATTTGCGAGTCTGACAAAGATCTCGGTATCACTTCGTGTGGTGCCTTATTTCTTTGATAAAGGCTTCATTTAAAAGTAGTGATTTTTTATATACAACAATTTAGGGAGTTATCAGAATCATTGACCAATTCAAACCGCGACCAGCAGTCATTTGTATTTTATTTTCTATGATTCGTTCCTTTCGCGTTGTTCGCGTACGTTTTTTACCAATTATAATCGTGATCCTCCATAGAAATATTTACGAAAAGAATTATGTCTAACAAATTAGTGCATGTTGCCCATGAAGTTTATTACTTCTAATTTAGTTTCGGGTACATATCCCTCATTAGGTATAAAATCAAAACTTAACGCAATGGAAACTTCCTCTATCAACCGTCGACATTTTATCAAAGGCGCAACTGCATCACTGGCACTTTCTGCTTTGGGAGTGCAAGGGATGGACATTACTAATCAGGGTAAACAGCTTCGCGTGGCATTGATAGGAACTGGCTGGTATGGTAAGAATGATTTGTTCCGACTGATCCAGGTTGCGCCCGTGGAAGTCATTGCCCTTTGTGACGTGGATAAAAATGTACTTTCTGCCGCTGCTGACCTGGTGAGCAAGCGTCAAAAATCAGGAAAAAAACCCCGTCTTTATGGTGATTACAGGAAGTTGTTGGCTGAAAATAAACTCGATATCGTGATCATCGGCACACCCGATCACTGGCATGCACTACAAACCATCGATGCAGTGAAAGCTGGCGCTCACGTATATGTTCAGAAGCCCATCAGTGTTGATGTTATCGAAGGTGAGGCGATGGTGGCTGCCGCGCGAAAGTACAACAAAGTCGTGCAGGTGGGTACGCAACGAAAAAGTACGCCCCATCTGATCGATGCGAAAAAGAATATCGTAGAAGCCGGATTGTTGGGCAAGGTTTCGCACGTTGAGATGTGTTGTTACCTGCACATGCGAAACGGCGCTAATCCTCCGCTCGAGCCTGTTCCCGATTTTCTTGACTACGAAATGTGGACGGGGCCGGCTCCCCTCCGTCCGTACGATGGACTACCCCATTTAAGATGGTGGCGCGCGTTTATGGAATATGGAAATGGGATTACAGGTGATATGTGCGTTCATATGCTTGACACGGTTCGCTGGATGTTAAAACTCGGATGGCCTACACGCATTACATCCAATGGCGGGATCCTGGTCCAGAAAGAAGCCAAATCAAATATATCCGATACACAAACTGCCGTTTTCGAATATCCTGAGCTTAGTTGTGTTTGGCAACACCGTACATGGGGAACGCCGGATAACCCCGATTACCCCTGGTCGTTTACGCTTTACGGGGATAAGGGTACATTGATAGCAAGCACGATGCGATGCGACTTTATACCCGTTGATAAGGAGGGCACGAAGATCCATAAGGATGTTGTTTACGAGAAGGAAAAATATCCTGAGGATCTCACTGAACAGAGAATCGAACTAAATGCAGCGCCGGCGACCAGATTGCATATGCTCGACTTCCTGGGAGCCATTGAAAAAGGAACCCGGCCTGTTGCAGACATTGAAGAAGGGCATATTTCCACGGCCTGCTGCATACTTGCGAACATTTCCATGCAGACACGCCGTCCGATAGTTTATGATCCAAAGAAACGTCAGATTGTTGGGGATGGTGAAGCCAATGCCCTTCTCCAGCGACAGTACCGGCAGCCTTGGGTGCACCCTGATCCCAATAATGTATAATTGCATCGTTTGGAAAACAATAAAATATCACCTGGTACATTGAGGAGTGGTAGCAGTCAGGGAGGACTTTGTTTCATCGTCTTCGCAGTGATTTTTTTTGTTATATCAGGATGCCGCTCAGAGGACACAAATGAAGACGAGGGGCCATCACCTGAAAAATCTCCGCAGGAAGAACTTGCAACCTTCGAAGTCGCCTCAGGCCTTGAGGTCCAGCTGGTCGCCGCCGAACCCCTTGTACAGGATCCGGTCGTAATTACATTTGATCCGGACGGTAGGCTATGGGTTGTAGAAATGCGGGGATTCATGCCTGACATTGATGGCCATGGCGAGAAAGAGCCTGTCGGCCGAATATCAGTGCTCGAAGATACCGACGGCGATGGAAGAATGGACAAAAGCAAAATTTACATCGACAGCCTCATCATGCCCCGGGCTTTGGCTTTGCTAACTGGCGGCGCGTTGATTGTAGAAAACGAGGCACTATGGCTAACAGAGGATTTGAATGGCGATTTGGAGGCAGACACCAAGACGCTTATAGATTCTACCTATGCTGGAAATCCGAGTCCGGAACATTCCGCAAATGGACTCTGGCGAAACATGGACAACTGGTACTACAATGCTAAGTCATCTTTCCGTTACAGACTGGTAAACGGAAGCTGGAAGCGCGACAGCACTGAGTTTCGCGGCCAATGGGGTATTAGCCATGATGACGAAGGCAGGTTATATTACAACTACAACTGGTCGCAGCTGCACGCAGACCTGGTCCCTCCAAACTATCTTTCAAGAAACAAGAACCATACCCCAACGACTGGCATAGATCACGGACTAACCATTGACCGCCGAATTTATCCCATCAGGCCCAATCCAGCAGTAAACAGAGGCTATATACCGGGAACGCTGGATAAAAAAGGCCGACTGCTGGAATTCACCGCTGCGTGTTCACCACTTTTCTATAGGGGCACAGCGCTGCCAGAAGCTTACTACGGGAACGTGTTTGTCTGTGAGCCATCCGGAAATCTCGTCAAGCGTAACGTTGTGGAAGACATTGGAATCCTCGTTAAAGCATATGATCCCACACCAGGCAAGGAATTTCTGGCATCCACTGACGAAAGATTTCGCCCTGTGTTTCTTGCAACGGGACCTGACGGCGCATTGTATGTTGCCGATATGTACAGGGGACTCGTACAACACGGGTTGTATGTAACACCCTATCTCAGGGATCAGACACTGAAAAGGAAACTTGTCAAGCCGATCAACCGTGGGCGCATTTGGAGAATTGTGCCTGAAAATTGGGCACCTCAGGACCAAAAAAAAATATCAAAGTCCTCTTTGGAAGAACTTGTCGAACTGCTTTCTCATCCCGATGGCTGGTACCGTGATATAGCCCAGCGGTTGCTCGTTGAACGAAACGATAAAAACGTGAAGCCATTGCTGGAACGCCTTATTGTCGAAGGTACCAATTTCCATGGGCGTTTCCACGCACTGTGGACGCTCGAAGGATTAAAGCTATTGAAAAGCGATTTACTTTTCCCCCTTCTGAATGACGAGAGTACGCTTGTGCGAGCCACTGCGGTTCGATTATTGGAAAATATCGCAGCTGAAAATAATGCTGTCCGCAACAGACTCGCAAATGAACTTGTTCAGATTTGGCAAAATGCACCCATAGAACAAATCCTTCAGATATCACTCTCTTGCTACGCGCTGCCTTCCAACGTTGCTTTTCCTATATTGTCAGGCATCGCTTCCCGATACGACACATCGGCGTTGATCAGGGACGCCGTCCTCAGCAGTCTGGGAAATAAGGAAGCCGATTTCCTGATGGCATTATGGGAATCACGAGAGTGGCAACAGCAGCAGCCATCAAGGGAAATTTTTCTTGAAATGCTAACGACGGCAATTGTCAGAAAGGGAATGCCCAGTGAACTGACATCCATTCTAGCGCTAATAGACGACCCCAGTCCAGATTGGCGGCAAAAGTCAATTTTAACGGCGCTGGCAATTCAAGCTAAGGACAAACTGAGACCCATTCGTCTTGAAAAGGCGCCGGGCATTCTTACATCGCACCAAGGTAACTACGATGCATCGCAGATCAAGGCTCTACTCGCGATGTTTGAATGGCCAGGCCATGTTCGCGACACCAGTGCAATCCAACAACAAAGTCAACTGAACGCAAATCAGCAAAAACAATTTGTAAAAGGAAGGCAATTATACCTTACGACATGCGCAGGATGCCACGGCTCGGATGGAAAGGGGCTCAAACGTTTTGGTCCTCCACTGACGGGGTCGGATTGGGTACTGGGAGACGAGAAAAGGTTGGCGCTCATCCTTCTGCATGGGATGGAAGGTCCTATCGAGGTAAATGGGAAACTGTATGATGCACCCGACATACTTCCCGTAATGCCATCGCATTCCACACTCGATGATGGTTCCATTTCTTCTATTTTAACTTATATTCGAAATGAATGGGGCAATGCCGGCGGTCCCGTGAGCCGACGGGTGGTTGGTATGACCCGCGTAACGTCACAAGGGCGCGTCGTACCATGGACGGCTTCCGAACTTGATGAGCATATTGAAGAGGCAAATTCTTCTCAACCTAATAACTAGTAACTAGTAACTATACAACCCCATCGCGATGAACCGTCGGAAATTTTTATCAGAAACTGCCTCAAAAGGATTCGGCGCCATGGCCATACCCTTTCTGAAGGTACCTGACTTCCTGAAGGAGGCCAGAATGGGCATCGTCGTTCATTCCTATGGCAGCCGCTGGAATTCCAAGATAGAAAGCAAAAAGTATCCGGGCTTTCAGAACGCAATAGATTTACTTGAGCATTGCCACAGCATTGGTGCCGGAGGTATTCAGGTTGTCGTGAAAGGCTGGACTGCAGACTTCGCCAAAAAAATGCGAGATCGCCGCGAAAAGCTGGGACTCTATCTGGAAGGGTCAATTGCCGTACCCGCAAACAAGGAAGACGTACCAAGATTTGAGGCGGAAGTGACGCATGCCAGAGAGGCTGGCGCAGTGATCCTGCGCACTGTAGCTTCCAGCGGAAGGCGTTATGAAGTATTTCACTCGCCGGAGGAAGTTTCGGAATTCAAGAGAAAAGCCATGGAGTCGCTGCAGTTGGCAGTCCCGGTACTCGAGAAGCAGAAAGCAAAATTGGCAGTAGAAAACCACAAAGACTGGAGAGCCGACGAACTAGCCCATGCGCTGAAGCAATTGGGAAGCGAGTGGGTAGGTGTCACGTTGGATTTCGGCAACAGTATTTCCCTTATCGAAGATCCAATGGCTGTTGTTGAAACGCTCGTGCCTTATGTTTTCAGCACTCATGTTAAGGACATGGGTGTTGAAGAATATGCCGACGGCTTTCTCCTATCCGAAGTCCCTTTGGGCAAGGGTATGCTAGACCTCAAAAAGATCATGGCACTCTGTCGAAAGCATAACCCAGACGTTGCGTTCAACCTCGAAATGATCACACGTGATCCGCTGGAAATCCCATGCTTAAAAAGCGACTATTGGAGGGTCTTTGAAGGAGTGTCCGGAAGTGAGCTGGCGCGGACCATTCGCCTGGTAAAGGAAAATAAATATGAATCCGCACTTCCAAGAGTCTCGCATCTAAGTCCTGAGGAACGTCTCGCTATCGAAGAGGAAAATGTTATTCAATGTTTGAAATATAGCCAGAAAAATTTGGGACTCTTATAAATAGAAATCAAGCAACCAAGAGAAATCATGAGTTATCATCCGTCGCCAAAACTCCCGGGAATTAAGCAATTTGATCTCACCGGTAAAGTAGCTATTGTCACAGGAGGGTCAAAAGGACTCGGATTGGCGATGGCAGCGGGGCTGGCTTCAGCGGGTGCTGCAATCATGCTCGTTAACAGAAACGCGAGCGAAGGCGAGCAAGCTGCGAAAAGTATTACTGAGGACTTTGGTGCAAAGGCATCGTCATTTAGTGCCGATGTCAGCGATCTGAAGCAAACGCAGACAATGGTACAGGCAGCAATGGATATTTTTGGCAGGATCGATATTCTTATCAACAGCGCCGGAATCAATATCCGCGGGCCAATCGATGAGTTAACGCTGGATGATTTTGAGAGAGTAATGCATGTCAACGTCACAGGAACGTGGCTGTGCTGCCGGGCGGTAACACCAGTGATGAAAAAGAGTGGCAGTGGTAGGATCATTAATCTCGCCAGTACCCTCGGACTCGTTGGTCTGCAGAACCGTACACCTTATACTTCCAGTAAGGGAGCCGTTGTGCAGATGACGCGGGCACTCGCACTTGAGTTGGCACCTTTTAATATAAACGTAAACGCGCTTTGTCCGGGACCATTTCTGACTGAAATGAATCTGCCCATTGCGGATACCGAGGAGGGAATGAAATTTGTAATAGGTGCCACTGCACTTGGGCGATGGGGAAAACTTCAGGAAATCCAGGGCGCAGCGATCTTTTTGGCAAGCGATGCGTCAAGCTATATGGTAGGTTCCATGCTGACCGTTGACGGGGGCTGGACAGCGAGATGAATTAAACATGTCAGCCACAAAGGCCATATTAAATCTTCACTAACCCAGGACCATGGAACAACCCGGCAATACAAAAAAAACACGAGTACGCTACTTCATGTTGGCACTTGTGTTTGTAAATGTAGTGATCAACTACCTTGACCGGAGTAATCTCTCGGTTGCTGCTGCGGGTCTTGGTGATGACCTGAAATTGTCGTCGGTGCAACTGGGACTTGTGTTTTCAGCATTCGGCTGGACGTACGCAGCATTGCAAATTCCGGGAGGACTGGTGGCTGATCGAATCGGTCCCAGAGTTCTGTACGCAATTTGCTTGTGGACCTGGTCGTTGGCGACAGTAGCCCAGGGATTCGCGAAGGGCTTTGCTAGCCTGTTTGCGTTCCGCCTTGCTACAGGTGCATTTGAGGCTCCATCCTATCCCATTAACAACCGAATTGTTACCAGCTGGTTTCCCGAACATGAACGCGCTTCAGCCATTGCGTTGTACGTGGCCGGACAGTTCATAGGGCTTGCATTTTTGACACCTGCCCTTGTAGCCCTTCAAATTTATGCAGGATGGCGGGGTCTTTTTATAGTTACAGGCAGCGTTGGCTTGCTTTGGGGTGTAATATGGTATCTCTTCTATCGCGACCCACTGGATGATCGACGTGTAAACCAAGCAGAACTCGAATACATTGAAAAAGGGGGAGGAGTATTTAAGAAAGTGATTACGGCACATAAGCATTCAGCCTGGAGAAAAGAAGATTGGAAACAGGTGTTCAGCAGCCGGACACTTTGGGGCGTTTACATTGGACAATTCTGTTTGAACGCCACACTTTGGTTTTTTCTCACATGGTTTCCAACCTACCTGGTACAGTACCGTGGACTCAATTTCCTCAAGAGCGGTTATCTCGCGTCAATCCCTTTTTTGGCCGCTTGCGCCGGCCTACTCTTGTCGGGCTTTGTATCAGACAACCTTATCAGCAAGGGAAAATCCGTAAGCATGGCGCGGAAGACGCCCATTATAATCGGTCTTATCTTATCCGGAAGCATTGTCGGGGCAAACTATGTGAACGACACTGCGCTCATTATCTCCTTTATGTCACTTTCATTTTTTGGAGTCGGGATGGCCTGTATTTCCTGGGTGTTTGTTTCACTGTTGTCACCCAAACACTTGATTGGCCTTACCGGAGGCATTTTTAATTTTATGGGCAACCTGGCATCTATTATTGTCCCGATTGTAATAGGTGTTCTGGCCAGTGGAGGAAACTTCAAGCCAGCCCTTGTCTTCGTTGGAACACTCGGGATTATAGGTGCCTGCTCGTATATTTTTCTGGTTGGAAAAATAGAACGAGTAAAGGCTAAATAACGGAATGGCTAATGGAAGGTCAAGGGGATAGGGTATGCCACAAAGTCGCCAAGACACTAAGTCTCACAAAGACCTAAGCTTATCAGCCAGTTCTTCGTGTTCCTTTGAGTCTCCGTGGCTTTGTGGCCATGAAGTGTGTTAGTGTGAAACGTGCCACAAGTTTGCAACGCACGCACTTTTGCGAATAACGCGAGCGTGGAGTTTTACCGATGGATAGTTATTGGTCCTAGTAAGTAGCTCTACCGCCGGAAATGTCGAAAATGAAACCAGTTGTAAATGTCGATTCCTTTGAGACAATCCATGCAGAAATAGCGGCCACTTCCTCAATTGTACCGAGGCGTTTCATGGGAATTTTTGCAGTAAGAAAGGCAAGCTGCTCGGGCGCTGTCTTTTCATTCATGGCAGTCTTGATAACTGCAGGCGCAAGCCCATTAATAGTAATTCCTGTTTCGGCATATTCTTTTCCGATACCCTTTACCAGACCTATTACACCGGCCTTCATCGTTGTATAACCAGCCATAAAAGGATTCCCCTCCTTCCCTGCTATAGATGCAATTAATAGAATCCTGCCATAATTATTTTTCTCCATTGCCTTCATGGTGTACTTTGTCATGAGGAATGCGCCGCGCAAATTAATGCGATAGATATTATCAAAGTCCTCGGTATTGTACTCGGTTATTTTGATGCTGGTAGGTCCGACTATGCCTGCGGAGTTAACCATTACATCAATCTTTCCAAACTTGTTGGCAACATGATCTATACTTCGTTTCACGTCATCTTCAGAGGCTATATCTACTGTCATGCCCTCAACATCAGAACCGAGTTTCTTGAGATCTTCGACTGTTTGTTGTAATAGCTTCTCATTGATGTCGAAGAGCACAACCTTGCATCCTTCTGAAGCGAGCCGGGAAGCAATGCCCTTGCCCAGTCCGTCGGCGCCACCGGTAATAACTGCCACTTGGTTTTCAAATCGATTCATTCCTATATTTTTTGTTATTGGACATCTGACCGTTTGTCATCGTTTATCCTGAAGAATAGCGGCAATATTGCCTGCCCAGGACTCAGTGTTATAGTGCATGACAATTTTCAATATATCAAAACGCACTCGATTGACCGAAGTAATGAAGAAAAATTTAAGCGCAGGGCGGAATTTTTGCACAGGTGAGTCATATATAAAATAAACGTGAAGGTTTTTTATGTCATCCGGGTTTAACCGCGGAAATCGCGGAAAAATGCACGCTGAGGTCACAGAAATTTTTCGTACACCGCCTCTGCGGCCTCTGCGCATTTCCTCTGCGATCTCCGCGGTAGACAGTAACTCACCTCCAAACTAATTCAAACCAGAAATTTTCTATGACGCTATCCAAGATTCCTTGCTGTACTTGGTATTATCGCGTGACAATCTGTATGTATTCTCAGATATCAATTTAAATTTACTAGTGATTACCTCAATGGCCTATGCAAAAGTTTACTGTCCTTTTTCCAACGTACTATTTGGCGCTCCGCCTTTTGACAGTCATTTTCTTGATCACTTGCAAATTACCAGCACAGGATTTCCAGCCTAATTACGATGAAGAAAAGGTACCAGAGTATACCCTACCCGATGTGCTGAATACTCTCGACGGCAAAACGGTACGCAGCAAGAAAACGTGGGAACGATCCCGGCGACCAGAGTTATTGAAGCTCTTTGAAGATCATATCTACGGACAAATGCCAAAGTCATATGACAGTATTAGCTACTCCATCACGAATGAGAACAAAACCAGTATGGAGGGAAAGGCGCACTTAAAAGAAGTGCAAATTCAAATTTTTAATCAAAGGAAATCACTGAAGATAAACCTGGTCCTCTTTATCCCTACCCACATCACAAAACCAGCACCGACGTTTTTATTGATCAACAATCGCAGCAAAGACAACACTGACCCTACCCGAAACATCAAAAGCGAATTCTGGCCCGCAGAAATACTCATCGACAGCGGATACGCGATAGCTGCTTTTCACGTTGATGATCTGGCTCCCGACAATAAAGAGTTTTTTATGAATGGCGCTCTTCAGCTATATCCGGAGCAGCTATCTGCCGACAACGGAATGCGCGCTATCGGATCGTGGGCCTGGGGCGCAAGCCGCGTGATGGACTATTTCGAAACCGATCCAGCCATTGATAAAAACCGAATTGTCCTCGTCGGACATTCCCGTGGAGGTAAGACATCTTTGTGGGCAGCCGCACAAGATCAGCGCTTTTCAATATGTATCACCAACTGTTCGGGCAACACAGGCGCTGCGCTGGCGCGACGGCAATTCGGCGAAAGGATCAGTGCCATTAATACCGTTTTCCCATACTGGTTCAATACAAACTATAAAAAGTATAACAACAACGAAAATCAGCTGCCGGTCGATCAACATATGCTCATCTCACTGATAGCGCCACGGCCGGTATATGCGACCAATGCCTCTGAAGATCTCTGGGCCGACCCAACGGGAACATTTCTTTCCCTAAAGCATGCCGAGCCCGTTTATGCCTTGTACAATTTGAAGTCAACGCTGTCCGCGAATCCACCTGGCATCAATAAACCCATCGTAGAATCACCTATCGCTTACCACAACAGGGAAGGCAAACATAACCTCACCGTATACGACTGGAATAATTTTATAAGGTTTGCCGACTATCATTTCAAAATAAATCGATGACATGAGTATATGCTATTGCACAACCCTCATACAAAATATTTTTTCGAATTCGACTGAAATTTGCATACTTTTAGATTTTATCCAACCCAAACCTTTGCAATACTGATTCCACAGGAAATCACGTTACCATCGAAGGCATTGTGAAGGGCAGGTCCGGATGAAGTGTTCACTTTATTGGGAAGGATTAAAATATATGCGAACTACTAAGTGCAACGTCATGGATATCCGCATACTGTCGATTTAAATAGATAATATGAAATTCATAAAACTGCTATTGAAAATCTTCCTGGTCCTGTTCGTTCTCGTACTTCTGCTGGTAGCAGCAGTATGGCTACAGGAGGTAAACCCCAGGCAAAAAAAACCCGAAATTTCAGCGTACACATTCAATGATACGCTGGCAAACCGGACATATAATATTGACAGCTTGAAATCCCTTATAGGCGACAACAAAGGTTTACCGGAAGGTTTTGAAGCAGCTGCTGCTATCGCTTACTCCGCCTTTCCGCAATTAAAGGATGTTAGGATAGATATGATACTAACGCCGGAAGGCGCGCCCATGGAATCAACTATTGATATCTGGTCCCTCTTTGGCCCAAAAAAGAACCGGCGTTATCAAATTCTGTTGAATGATGCCGGGCACTCCTATTTTGAACCAATATTACTTCGCGCGCTTCCATTCGATGCACAGGTCGGTATCCTGGCGCATGAGCTGGGTCATATCGTTTACTATCACGAGTTAGACATCCTTGAGTTCGGGCGATGGGGACTCAATTATCTTCGCGACGAGGATTTCAGGGTGACCCATGAAAGGACGACCGATCTTATGCCCGTCTACCATGGCCTTGGAAGTCAAATCTACCAATATGCATACTTCGTGCGACGTGATCCCAGTTGCCGGGCATTTTATGAGGAAGGCAAAGATTTCATGGACAAGTATTATTTGACAGATACCGAATTGCTGGCAGAGATCCACAAATAAAACTTTCGCTGGAAGACCAGCAGGTAAATGTGCAGTCAATAAATACATCCAAATGAGAAGTTTAAGCATATATTCCAACGTAATCAGTTTTCTACTTACCAGTATACCGACTGCTACACCAATTGAAGAACGCCAAAGGCAGAGGCGATATGAAAGTCTGGATGTACCGAATCAGGCTTCATCCAGCTGATCCATTTCATATTTTCTTTCGCAATGTCAAGTTCAAGGCACTTACCCCTGAACAGTCCCGTCTGCAATTGCATATCATTTAGGAGACCCAGGTGCTTGAGAGACTCCATACTTATAGCGCACGATACAGCGTAATTGTTTTGATTGCGCTCAGTCTGCACGACCAGGTGACCTGAAGGCCAGGCCCAGGATGGGTCAAACTTTCTATGAAAGGCCGCGCGATAATCATACACTCTTGCGAGGGGATCGATCTCGAGACAATAATAGAGATTCAATTGTTCATTCTGCCTGAAAAACATTTCTACCCGATCGCTGTAGATCACTTCAGCTTTTTCATTTTTGTTCACGTAGACCTTCACATCAGAGTCCTGCACATTGAACAAACAATACAGCCATTCCCGATCATAGAGCGCGCGAAATATCATGGCTGGGGCTGGTCCATCATCCCAGGGAAGTGTAAAATCAGAAAGGCGAAATGCGTTATTCCATAATGAGGAATGTATATCCGGTCCGGTGAGAGTTCCATCATTAATTTGATTGACTTGATATGTTTTTATTTCCACGAGGTTAAAGATCAAACGGCAAATTAACAGAATTCAGCAATGGATGATGCTTTTTATTTTCCATGGCGATACAATGTGCGTTGTCCGGCATTCTGCGAAAAAGATTCTCCTAAAAAGATAATATACGCAATACCTATACTTTC
>JAICGJ010000099.1 GCA_025923195.1 Chryseolinea sp. | reverse complement strand
GGGAAACGTTGCAGCACAAATAACTGCAAAAATTGTCATGGCTTCAGCGGCGCGGTTAATTGACATTCTCCATTTTTGTCGGAACAACAAAAGGATAGCAGAAATGAGGGTACCAGCGTGACCAATACCGACCCACCAGACGAAGTTTGTGATATCCCACGCCCAGCCTACTGTTTTATTCAAACCCCATACACCGACCCCATGCCATAACAAATAACAAATGCAATAGAAACCAAAACCCAACAAAGCCAGCGACACGGCCATTGCCATCCACCAAAGAGACGTCGGCTTCCCTTCCACCTGACGGCTGATGTCATGCGAAACATCTTTAACTGTTTTCCCTCCGGTTACCAGCGGATCACGAACTGTTGACGTTAACTGCATTGTATGGTTCTCTGTTAAATCCTTGTTCGATGTTTATTTGAGTGTGAGTGTGGCTTCATAAGATTAAGCTGAAGCAATGTCCTTATTCCTAACTTTCCTTAAATACCAAATATTAGGTTTGATACCAATTTCCTCCAGCACCTGATATGCCCGCGGATTATCGGCGTCTTTATCATTTATCGTTGGTCGGTCCTTAATCAAAGGACGGATCTTCAGCAACTTTGAAATCTTGCTTTCGGGATCATTCATATCGCCAAAAACAATCGCACCGGTGGCACACGCAGCCTGACAAGCGGTTACAACTTCGCCGTCTTTAACACGACGCTTTTCTTTTCTTGCATTCAGCTTGCTCAACTGAATTCTTTGTACACAGAATGTGCATTTCTCCATAACACCCCGTGACCGTACCGTAACGTCAGGGTTTAAGACCATCTTGCCTATATCAGTATTCATGGCAGGGTTGACCTGTTCAAATTGGCTGTTGTCGTGGTACTTGAACCAATTAAACCGTCTGACTTTATAAGGACAATTGTTTGCGCAGTACCGGGTGCCAATGCACCTGTTATAAGTCATCTGGTTAAGCCCTTCAGTGCTGTGGGTCGTAGCAGCCACGGGGCAAACGGTTTCGCAAGGCGCATTATTGCAATGCTGGCACAACATAGGTTGAAAGACCACCTCAGGATTTTCACTTGCTTCCTCCACGCCCCTCCAATCATCGGCCTTAGCATCGCTGCTGTAGTACCTGTCGATGCGAAGCCAATGCATTTCTCGCCTCGCAATAACTTCCTCGCGACCGACGAGTGCGACATTGTTTTCAACATTACATGCGACTATGCAGGAACCGCAGCCAATACAGGTGTTGAGATCGATCGACATACCCCAATGGTGATTGGGGTAGTCGTGCCCTTTCCAAATTGAAACAAGCTCCGGATCGGTCTTGTGTTCCGGGTCCAGCCACGTCGATATCTTTGGATCGAAAGTGCCTGCCGTAACATCTTTCTTGAAAGAACCAAGATCAACTTCCTGTATAACAGTCTGCCGGCCCATGAATGTATTATGAGTCTGCGTCTGCGCAAGCTGAAATCTTTCGTCGGTGATGGCAAACTCCACATTGCTGGAAGAATAACCCAGCGATCCGTTGACAATTGATACCAACGGATATGCATTCACGCCTATATTATCTGCTACCTTCCCAGCCTTTGTCCGCCCATACCCTAACGGTATGCCTATTGTTCCCGGTGTTTGACCCGGCTGCACCATTACGGGCAGCTTCACTGTCTTGCCATTTACTTTGATGGTCGCAAATTTTGTAAAGCTTTCCGAAAAATTTATCCCATTAGCATCTTTCGGTGCAACTGTCACGTAATGATCCCATACCACTTTCGTGATGGGATCCGGAAGTTCCTGCAGCAGTGGATTGTTAGCCTGAGAACCGTTGCCGACATTACCGCTTTCATAAATGACAACCTCCCATTGGCCACTCTTATAAGTGCTGGCGATCGAACCTGCAGCGCCATTTACGTCGCCATTAAAAGTAACGGGCGCAGCAGCGGCTACAGGCAAGTCATAAACGCCGTCGTATAAGCATTTATCCCAAAAATTTTGGAAATCGGCGAATAACGTCTGTGTGCCAAAGAACCGTGTCCTCCAGCTATTTTTTACAAATTCAAAATAATCTGTGTTCGATTCGCCTGCCCAAGTCAGGAAACTCTCTTGTGCCGAGCGCGATTTGAAGATGGGCGTAATTGAGGGCTGCGATAAACTAAAGTGATTGCGTTTGGGCTCTGCGTCGTTCCACGACTCGAGGAAATGATGATCGGGTGCCTTGTAATTTACAAGCGTTGCAGTTTCATCCTCTTTGGAGTTGGTACAAACTGAAAGCCCGATCTTCTTGATTGCTGCTGCCAACTTTTCACCGGCAGGATAATCATACACGGGGTTACAGTTGTAAAAAATCACGGCACCAATCCTTCCAGCCTCCGCGTCACTCACAAATGTGGCCATCGCCTGGTCATCACCTTTCTTGTAGTTTACGGGGAGGCTAGTGTTTATGGTACTTCCGTAACTTCCTAAAATATCATTGATTGCATTGACAAGGAGCTGAACGGCCTTATCATTCGAGCCTGCCACAACCAGTGCCTTACCTCGACTGTTCCACAGATCATCAGCGGCCTTAGAAAGGAGGTTTGCTTTTGCGTCGCCGCTGGCAACTGTAGGGCGACCGGCCTTTCCCGCTAATAAATTATAGAGTGCGGCAACAACGGCACCTTCCTGTGAAGCCTTGATTTGCGTGCGATAATCCGCATTAGCACCTGTTATTGACAGAACCGTTTCGAACTGATAATGCCGCGACATATCCCTCTTCTCCTCAGACACTTCCCGGGTCTTTGCGTACTGCTGCGTAAATTCGATGGAAGACGACAGCCAGTTTCCGAGAAAGTCTGCGCCAATTCCAACAATAACATTCGCTTTGCTAAAATCATAAGAAGGTATGAAGGCTGAACCAAATGATTCTTCGTTTGCTTTCAACATACCATACGCAGATACCTGGTCGTATTGAACAATCTGCGTGGTGGGGTATTTTGCTCTAAATCTTTCTAATACGGCCAGCGTACTGGGACTAAGTATCGTGTTGCTTACAATCCGGATCTGCCCCCCTGCGCCTGAAACTTCATTCAGCTTGGCAGTGATCTGGCTATCCATGTCAGCCCATTCAATTCTTTTAGTGCCAGACTTTGGACCTCGCAGCCGGGCATTATCATATAACGAAAGCACTGATGCTTCCACCTGCGCATTTGTTCCACCATTCGTAACTTTAGACAATGCATTGCCTTCAATTTTAATTGGCCGTCCCTCCCGCGTCTTTACAAGAATGCTGCAATATTCGCCGCCATTTATGTAAGTCGAAGCAAAGTAGTCAGCAATGCTCGCCTCGGTGTCCATGGGTTTATTGACATATGGAATCGCCTTGCGGACTGGAGCTTCACAAGCTGCAAGCGCTACAGCAGACACTCCAAAGCCCATCATCTTCAAAAAATCTCTTCGAGAATGACCCAAGTCTTCCTCCGGACCAGGCTGAGCAAATTCATGAGGTGCATGCTTCACGAACTCCTGGCTGTTCGCCAATTGTTCGATGCCTTTCCAGTACACTTTTTTAGACTCTTCCATTTTATCCGTAAGCCGTTAACCGTTAATCGTATCCGTTTTTCAAATGTGTGTTAATCAGTAGTGACATTTAGAACATTCTAACCCACCGATCTCCTCAACTTTCAGCGGAACCTTACCTTTCTTGTGAAATTCAATTAACTTCTCATAATAAGGATTCCCGCTTCCTTTCACGTCAGTTTTTCTATGGCAGTCAATACACCATCCCATTGTCAACAACGCATGTTGTTGTACGACATCCATAGTTTCAATGGGTCCGTGACAGGTCTGGCACTCGACGCCTCCAACGTTGACGTGCTGTGCGTGATTAAAGTATGCCAGATCCGGAAGATTGTGGATCCTCACCCATTCGATCGGCCGATTATTCTCGAATGCAGAAACGATTTTTGAAATTTCACCTTCTCCCGTCAGGGTTCCTTGTTTGATCTGGTTATGGCAGTTCATACAAATATTGACTGAAGGGATAGTCGCATTCTTTCCCTTCGTTACGCCAACGTGACAGTACTTGCAGTCGATTTCATATTGTCCCGCATGAATCTTGTGCGAAAATGCAATAGGTTGTTTGGGGGCATAACCTTGTTGTACCCCAATTGAGAACAAACTATTGATAACGGCTTTAAAACCAAGGGCAGCAACCAAAAATACAACCAAGAAAATAAATCCTGGACTTCTTGTTACCGAGGCAACGGTGATCGGTGAGTGAATAATTTCCTTCTCTTCTTCAGAGAGCTCCTTTTGGTCAAGGAAGCGTTTCAAGGCTGAAACGAGCAAACCCAATATAATAAGGAGTAGCAACAGGATGACTACAAGTCCGACGAGGATTACATTCAGATATTGTGAAGAGACAGCATCCGTTTGCGCGGTAGTTGGTGTTCCTTGGCCTGGTGGAGGCGCTTCCACCTTTTCAGCCTCAGCTTTTACATATGCGAGAATATTCATGATGTCTTCATCTTTCAAAGAGGTGAAGGCAGTCATCTGAGTTTTGTTGTACTCGTTGTATAGTTTTACGGCATACTCATCTCCGCTAGCAATTACCCTGGCTGAATTGTGAACGAAGTCTATTATCCACTGCATTGACGGGGCTCTGCTTTCGACTCCGGCAAGCGCGGGTCCTACTAATTTTCGTTTTACAGCGTGACAAGCTTTGCAATTCGCGTTAAATAAAGTTTCGCCCGCTTGGATCGCGGTAGGTTCTGTTGGAATTTCCTGGGCGTGGGATGCAAAACTTATAAACGCGAAAACGAAAACCAGTGAGATGAACTTGCAAGCGGAAGCAATAAGGTTTTTATTCATGAGTGGTTCTGTGTCCGTTTTCAAAACAAGCGGCACAAATCTACTATCCGAAGTCATTTTTTCAAATTTATTTAAAGTGTTGGGTCAGAAATTATAGCGAAAACCTTACTTGATTGAAAGCATCGAAAGCTAACGGTTAAAAACACACCAGCCTTCATGAAAAATTAGTTTAGAATAGTTTTAAATTGATGTTTTATTGTTTAACTCTGCTCTTTCGTTGTAGTTTGCAAATCTGCCTCGCCGATTACTCCGTATTATCCCTTAGACCATTCTTCTTCTATTCCGAGACCAAACAATGCAAAATCATATTTGACTGGATCTGTTGCATCCAGCTTCTGCAAGTTGTGTGTCAGTTCAATTGCGGTTTGCCAATCCGTTGACTTTCGTTTTATCAATTTAAGCTTCCGGGCAACCCGATCTACGTGGACATCGCAAGGACACACGAGTTTTGACGGATCAATATTTTTCCAAATGCCAAAATCAACACCTCTGCCATCGCGTCTTACCATCCAGCGCAAATACATATTCAGTCGTTTGCAGGTGGATTTTCGTTCCGGAGTTGCAACATGTTTCTTCGTGCGGCTTGGATGATTTGATAAAGTGAAAAAGAGGTTATGAAAGTGTGACAGCCCAGCCTCAACCGTTTCATGGTTCGAGGGAATCAAGAACGCTTCTTCCAACGTATTGTGGTGGCTATAGTACCATTTTAAAAAAGTGATGAAATACCTTGTATCAACAGCATTGAAAGTCCGGTGTTTAAACGTGTCCAGCGATCTTAGGTCGGATTTCGAATGATGGAGAACAAATTGATGAGGATCATTATCCATACATTGCAAGAGCTCTTTGCATTTCCTGATAATCGTAACGCGCTGACCCCACGCCAGAACCGCCGCAAACAAACCGGCAATTTCGATATCCTGTTTTTTTCGATAGGCATGGGGAATAACAATCGGATCGTTTGCAATGAATGCCGGTCGGTTGTAAAGATCAACCTTCTCGTCCAGGAACGATTTGAGTTCTGAAAATTTCGTAATTGAATCGCTTTAGTTAAACTTGTTGTCTGCCGCCGATACTAAGCGCGAATATAATGTCCGATTGCTAATTTGACTCCAAGGTCTTGTGATAAGTGTTCAAAATTGCTCTAATACAATCCACCGCATCTAGCTAAACCATGAAAAGAATTCTCAAGTGGATGTTCTTCGTGGTGGTCGGGCTGATTTTGGCTGCCCTCGCATACGTTGTAACCACGTTCCCTCCTGTCATGGCCGGAATGGCTGCAAAGACCATGTGCTCTTGCGTATTTGTTATGGGTCGTGATCCACAAAGTGTGAGAGACAAGGAACTGAAGGTCTTTCCCGGACTATCAAATTCATCCATCGATATACACGAGGACTCTTCTGTAACGGCGACAGTATTATGGAAGTCAAGCAAAGCTATCTTCAGACGAGGTTTAGGGTGTACTTTATTGGCAGATCAATCCGAGAAGCAGATCCGCGCACAGCGACCGGTTCTTGCGAAGCTGCCCGATACAAATCAAGATTCGCTGGCTTGGCCCGCTGGGAATCGCGTTACAGATTCAATCGATAATAGTGTAAACTATGAAGTAATTAATAAGGCGTTGACTATGGCTTTTGATGAACCTGATCCCGAGCATCCAATCAATACGCTTGCTATAGTAGTTGTCTATCGAAATCAAATTATTGGAGAACGGTATGCAGATGGCTTAAGTATGGATTCCAGGCTGATGGGATGGTCAATGACTAAAAGCATAACCAATGCGTTGGTGGGTATTTTAGTAAACGAGGGGAGACTCCACACCGAGAAACCAGCTCCTGTTGCGGCTTGGCAAGGGGATGAACGCGCCTCTATAACACTCAACAATTTACTTCAAGCCAGCAGCGGGCTGAAGTGGTCTGAATCATACTTCTCTCCTACCTCTGATTTCCATCAGATGTTTATCAAGAGCGACGATAAGGGGGGATACGCTATGTCAAAGGAGCTTGTTCATCAACCTGGAACTTTTTTTCAATACTCCAGCGGATCAACGAATATAATCTCGAAAATCATCAGGCAAACCGTTGGCGACAGCTTATATTACAAATTACCATATGAAAAACTTTTTTTTCGAATCGGCATGCGCAGCGCCATTATGGAACCTGATGCATCCGGAACATTTGTGGCCTCATCCTACAGCTTTGCTTCCGGGCGCGACTGGGCGCGCTTCGGGTTGTTGTATTTAAATGATGGCATATGGGATGGCAAAAGAATTTTGCCTGAAGGTTGGGTAAAGAATACCACCACACCCGCTCCGGCAGCAGCCTTGGGAAGATACGGCGCTCACTGGTGGCTTAATGCCGGCGATCCCGCAGATCCCACCAAACGCAAATTTCCCAATCTTCCTACTGATGTTTATTGGGCCGATGGGTTCGAAGAGCAGTATGTTATGGCAATACCCTCGAAAAAATTGGTCGTAGTAAGACTTGGCATTTCACACCACGGATTTGACATGGAAAAATTGGTGAATGGTGTTATCGCAGCCTTGCCGAATTGAATAATGTTCACCGGCCAAAATCATCCTTTACACGAACGATATCGTCTTCATCGGAAGGCTGCGCAGCATCAGTATGCTGCCAGATCTCGGCTATCATACCCCAGCCATCCAATCCGACCAGCCTGTGACGCTGGCCCTGTTTCAGGCGAATAATTTCACCAATTTTCAATTTTTGCAGCGGTCCCTCCTGATCAGAGTCGCTCGTTACAACGCCAGCGGTACCCGCTACTAACTTCCATATTTCGGCTCTTCTGTGGTGATATTGCCAGGAAAGTCTTTTGTTGGCCTGAACCATTAAGATCTTCGGACTTAATTTCCCACTGATTCGAAGTGTTGACAATTCAACGTTAGGAAAATAAAGTTGCTGAAATTTCGGCGCCTGCGATTCGTCCAGCACAAAAAAACCTCCCCACGGTCGGTTGAAATCCTTTGCCGCGATCTTAAATCCGTTCTCCGACAGATATTTCTCCACCTCCACTAATACTTCAGCCTTCTCACCTGCTAATGATAACTTTGCATTCATGTCTTGAAAAGTTCGAAAATTACTAATTTATTTTTTGATCGGCGGGATAGCTGATGCCGCAAGTTTGGCGGATCCTGTCTAGGGTTTCCATTAACAATAATGAGTCAGCATAGCTCATAACGGGACTTTGCTTCAGGTTGTTTTGCAGGCACTCTACCACGTGCCGCGCCTCGAACTGGTACCCGTATCCAACCTCGCGGTGGATGTGCCCAATGTCTACGGGTAGCGAATTCTTGATAAGGTCAACGTTTGCCAACGCGTTGTGAAAACGGTTCGTCATCCGGATATAGCCATCGCTTCCAGAAATCGTGGCTTCGACTGGAGTAACTGCCTCAAAAGTGGCACTTAAATTGGCCAAGGCTCCGTTTTCAAATTTTAATACGACGGCAATTTGTTTATCAACACCAGTGGAGAATGGTTTCATCTTGGCATTTATTTCAACAGGCCGGCCGAGAATGGAAATCGCTATGAACACCGGATATATACCAATGTCCAACAATGCACCTCCACCAAGTTCCGGGTCATATAACCGCTGCGATGGAGGATTTGTAGCCTTGAAACCAAAATCGGCTTGAATCATTTTTATTTCACCCAATGCCCCTGACTCAACAAGCGATACTGTCTTCTGATATTGTGGCAGAAACCTAGTCCAAAAAGCCTCCATGAGAAAAACATCGCTCTTTTCGGCGGCCTGAATCATTTTTCTTACTTGAAAACTATTTAGCGCGAAAGCTTTCTCGCACAAGACTGATTTTTTGTTATTAAGGCAGAGCAAAGCGTGTTCGCAGTGAAGCCCATGAGGAGTAGCAATATAAATAACATCAACGTCAGGAAAAGAGACTAGAGCTTCATAGTTATCAAACGCATGAGACACACCATATCGTAATGAAAGCTCGGAGGCCTTCGAATGACTTCTTGAGGCGACCGCCACCAACTCAGCGTCATTAACCCACTTCAAATCGGCCGCAAATTTATTGGCAATATTACCACCACCTAGTATGCCCCAACGGATTTTCCGGCTCATATTAGTACCTTGATTGTCCCGTGTTATTGGCGAAGGTATAAAATCGGTTCGCAATAGCAGCCATGAACGACAAATATGATTGATTGATTGATTTGGGCCGCCATGAAATCAAAAACGCATTTTCACTTTAAGAGATTTTCTGTTTCTCATCTGGGGAGCGCCATGAAGGTAGGCACTGACGCTGTGCTGCTTGGAGCATGGGTAAACATCGATAGGGCTATACACATTCTTGATATTGGAACCGGTAACGGTACAATAGCCTTAATCCTCGCCCAGCGGTCGGATGAACACAGCAAAATCGATGCGGTTGAAATTGCAGACGATGAAAGCGTGCAGGCACGCGAAAATTTCAAAAACTCGCCCTGGCCGCATAAAATTCATCTTCAGCATTCGGCTATTCAGGATTATTTTCCGCCTGTGAAGTATGATTTGATCGTTAGCAATCCGCCCTTTTTCAACAATAGCCTGATTCCGCCAAGGTCGGAGAGAAGCCGCGCACGGCACACCCTTAAATTGACTTATCGCGAACTTATAAGTTCTGCAAGAAGGCTCTTGACTGAAGTAGGTAAATTCAATGTGATCTTACCCTTTGCAGAAGGTCTTCAATTCATTTCGCAGGCAGAACGGGAGATGCTATTTTGCTCAAGGCAATACAGTTTTAAAACAAGGCCAGAAAAGGCAATTGAACGATGGCTGTTGGAATTTTGTAGGAGTAAATCTACACCTGACACAGGTGAAATTCTCCTATATCAGAAGGAACACATCTGGGATGAATCCTATGTAAACCTGACCAAAGATTTCTACCTTAAATTGTAGGGGTCAGGAAATTTTTACATTGATTACCAGCTATTTAGGAAATAAAATTTACATGTTTAAACAAATAGTGGAAACCCTTGTTAGCTTTACATCACCAATAAAAAAACAGAACAAAATGAAAAAGATTAACGTACTATTGGCTCTCATGGTTTTCGCGGGAGTAAGCTTCGCGCAATCGACGTGGACCATTGACAAAAACCACAGCAAGGTAGGATTTAACGTAACGCACATGGCGATTTCCGAAGTAGAAGGAAAATTTAATGACTTCGAAGGAACAGTTGTAGCCAAGTCAGATGACTTCAACGGCGCCCAGGTTGAATTCACCTCAAAGACTGCGTCTGTTGATACAGACAACGAGCGCAGGGACAATCATCTGAGATCGCCCGATTTTTTTGATGCTGAGAAATTTCCTGAAACGAAATTCAAAGGGACGCTGGTAAAGGATGGTGGCAAATACAAATTGAAAGGCGACCTGACCTTGCATGGCGTTACGAAGCCAGTTGAATTCGATGTTACATACGGTGGAACTATAAATCACGGAAAAGGTGTTAAAGCCGGGTTTAAATTGTCAGGAAAAATCAACCGTCAGGATTACGGTTTAACCTGGGCGAACAAAGTTCCCACCGGAGAAATGGTCGTTGGTGACGAAGTAGAATTGGTCGTAAAAGTGGAGTTGGATAAGAAAGAAAAAGCCTAAATGGCTAAGTACCCCGGATTCATGCGGTCCGGGGTTTATTTTGTTGCTACTATGAATATCGAAGAAGAAATCAAACAGCAGACATTCAAAAGTAGTCATCAAAAGGCGCTGATAAATCTTCTTTATACTGCTAGCTGGCTGCAAAGCAAACAACAGGAGTTTTTTAAACCTTTCAAAATCACTGCACAGCAGTTCAATATTCTTCGCATTTTGAAAGGACAGCATCCCAAGAGCATCTCAGCAACGGAAATAAAATCCAGGATGCTCGACAAGAATTCCGATGTATCACGATTGCTTGACAGGCTGGTGGCTAAGGATCTTATTTCAAAAAGAGTCTGTCCTAACGACAAGCGCGCCACCGACGTTAACATTACTGAGCTCGGTCTCGACCTTTTAAAGACCCTGGCTACCTACCAGGAGGAAATTGACGGTGTTCTCGCGTTGACTGAGGACGAGGCAATGCAACTTAGTCAGCTTTTGGATAAATGCCGCGGATAAAATTCTGATGGTTAGGCAAGTTGTCTTCCAGAACTATATCTTAGCAAGCTCCTCGCGAACGAAATTCATCAACTCTTTGATGTAGGGTCTACTGAAATCAAATTTTATATTGGCGGCTTTGTAAATTTCCGGAATGGATTTGGTGTATCCAAGCTTCAATGCACTTTGATACCCTGCCAGACCTTGGGCCGGATCTCGCCTGAAATTTCTCCACACTGCTATCGCACCCAGCTGGGCCATGCCGTACTCGATGTAATAGAAGGGTACTTCATATAAGTGAAGCTGCTTTTGCCACAAATAGTCCTTGGCATCTTGCAAACCCGACCAATCCGTGATCGTGTCGGCAAATTGATCAAAAATCCTGTTCCAGTTTTTTTTGCGTTCATCCAGGCCATGCGTTGGATTTTCGTACAGCCAATGTTGATAGCGATCAATAGTTGCGACCCAGGGCAATGTCTCAATAAGATCCTCCAGGTGCTCTCGCTTGGCGCGTTTGAGTTCATTTTCGTCGGAAAAAAATACATCCCAATGATCCATCGAAATCAACTCCATCGACATGGAGGCGAGTTCAGCAACTTCAGAAGGAGTTGACTTAAAATCATTGAGCTCGAGATCTCGCGTCAAAAAGTTGTGAATTGCGTGTCCACCTTCATGCATGATAGTGACCAAGTCGCGCAAAGTTGACGTGGCATTCATAAAAATAAAAGGCACACCAATTTCGGACAGCGGATAATTATATCCACCAGGAGCCTTTCCTTTCCGCGATTCAAGATCCAAGTGGCCCATCTCTTTCATTATGGCAAGACACTGGCCAAGGAATGGATCAAGCCTCCGGAATACCTCAATGGTTCTTTCGGTAAGCTCATGGCCATTCGTGAACGGCTTGAGCGCTTCACGGCCCTCGGGGTCAACGGCCTTATCCCATGGCCTAAGCGCATCCACCTCCAACGCCCTTTTTCGCTCCTTCGAAAATTCATCAAGAATAGGAACAACTTCGTGTTGAATCGCATCATGAAAATCAAAGCAATCCTGTGGCGTATAGTCGAAACGACCCAGCGACTTGAACATGTAGTCCCTGAAATTCTTGAAACTCGCGTTCGTGGAAACACGATGCCGCAAATCGATCAATGTCGAAAAAAGTTTATCAAGTTCTTCACGATCCTGTAATCTCCTGTCTGTAATTTTGTGATAGACATCCTCACGCAGTTTCCTGTCAGTTGACATCAGCAGAACAGCTGCTTGCTGAAGCGTAAGCTCTTTTCCATCAATTTCAACTGTCATCGCTCCAGAAATCTGTTGGTACTTTTGCGCTTCCGTGCTGATCTGTGTAAACAGCGGTACATTTTCTTCCCGAAAAATCTCAATGTCTTTTTTCAGGCTGCGAATCATCAAATCGTACCCCTCGCTGTGGGCAAGATCATTAAGAAACGGCGATGATGCCGCCTTCTTGTTTAGTTTATCAGAAACAGGTGCAATTCGCGGTTGAATGTTCTCGATAAAATCCTGGTAATGATTCCTGAAACCCTCATTTTCAGTATAACATGTCATTTTAATATAACGCCATGCAAGATCTTCGCCGATAACCGATTCAAGTTCGCTGCGATCGCGAAACCAATCTTTCAAATCAGAAATTGACTCAAGCTTTCGCTCCAAAAGATCATCAAAAAAAGGCTTCAGCGCTTCCCAGGAAGTCACTTTAAAATCTTCAGCCAAAAACCTTCTCACCGGACGTTTTGGAATTTCAAGCTCTGCAATCATTTTTATTTCTGGTTTATTCATTCATCAACTATTTTTCAAGAGTCTCCTATCATAAGCTAAAGCGCCCTGTCTATAAAGGCCAAAATTAAACGCAAGGTCGCAATGACGCAAAGAAAAATCTTAAGGACAGGATTTTCTTTTACGGTACAGCATGCACCCCCGACTAGTCGGCGTGTGTCTCAAACCATGAATTAATCGGAGCCCGTCGCGTCGTCGCGAGATACTTTTTCCCATTGGACCTCAGTTGAAATATTTCAAAAATACTTTGTGTCCCGGCGCCGGCGCCCTAAAATCAATTTACGTAATGTGACTTTAAACACCGCCGCCAATAGACGTTAATCTTGTCTTCAATCATTTTTTTCTTTCATTATCTTCTCACTTCTTCTTGTTCCGGAATACATTTCAAATTCAAGTAATCTGCAGTCTAGTTTTGCCGTGTAAAATTCGATCCGGCGACTGGCCTTCAGGCCTATTTTTTTCGCCAGTTCGAGATTCGCCGTAAAGACGTAGCCCATATACCCCTGGCATTTCTTTTTGAGAAAATCACCGATTGCAGCATACGTATTTTCAAGCGCTGAGATCTCACCCAGCCTTTCGCCATATTCTGGATTAAAGTAAATCACGCCGGGTCCTCCATTCGGCAAATTTGTCTTCTCAAAATCACAAACCTGGAATGTTATCAGGTTCTCAACGCCTGCTATACCTGCATTAACTTTTGAAATAGAAATAGCATCTGCCCGATTATCGGAAGCAATAATAATAAGGCCTGGTTCTTCTGTGATCCGGCTTTCCAGCTCTTCCATTTCCTTTTTATGAATGGAATCATCGTATCCAAGGAAATGCATGTACGAATAGTTCTTTCTGAATAACCCGGGGCGTCTATTGGTAGCCATTAACGCAGCCTCTATTGCCACTGTACCGGAGCCGCACATGGGATTTACAAAAGGAGATTTCCGGTCCCATCGACTTGCCAATAGTGTGCCTGCCGCTAGGGCTTCGAGCATCGGGGCTTTACCCGGGATTTTCCGATATCCGTGTTTGGATAAAGTTTCGCCCGAGGTGTCAACAAAAACTTCGGCCCGATCCTCTTTCCAAAAAAGATAGATAACTGCACCACTCAGGTCTGATCCTGAATCTGGCCTTCTTGAAGTCTTGCCTCTGATGCGGTCGACAATAGCATCCTTAACTTTGACATTTACAAACATCGTGTTATTGATCGTCGGATTATCAACGTTACACGTTACCGAAAAATACCCTTCCTTGGCAATCACATTTTCCCATGCGTACTCAGACAAGATCCGATATAATTCATCTGCATTCTTCGCGGTAAACTCCAGCAACGAATAATGCACCTGGCTCGCACATCGCAAATTCAGATTCAGCCTGATGCAATCATTTACCGTTCCGAACAACTCGACGCCTGTAGCAAAGACCCTCTCTAAGTCAAAACCGAGATCGCGAACTTCCGCTTCCAAATAAGGTGATAACCGCTTACTGCACGTGATAACGATTCGACTTCTATCAGTATAAATGCTTTTATTCATGAGTTATTTGCTCAGGCTTCACAAATGAAATCTCTTTAGCTCCAAAGGTTTTAACTGATCCCCGTACTACGACACGTAATTTTCCCTGTTCATCCACGCCTGAAATTTCGCCCGAGAATTGTTCCTCGCCTGACTTGAAAGTAGCCACCTTATGGATTTGATATAGGTGGGAGAGATAGTCCTGGTACAGTCGTTGTGTCTTGCCTTCACGAAGTTGAAAATATCGCGCTTCCAATTCGGCCAGAAGTCCCTCCAACACTAACTGCAGGTCTTGAGTTTTGCCGACGACAATGGACAGGGAGGTCGCCTGAGGCGAATTGAATTCTTTTTGATTCACATTCAAGCCAATCCCCACCACCACATTCGTAAATCGGTCGCCCATCAATTGATTTTCAATAAGAATTCCACTGATTTTGAACTCATTTATGAGAATATCGTTAGGCCATTTAATGTAAGCCCGCGTTTTGGACAATTCTGTCAGGTAGTCTCGGATTGCCAATGATGTGACAACACTCAGTAAAAATTGATTTTTTATGGCCAGGAAGCTTGGTTTCAGAATCAGGGAGAACGTGAGGTTCTGTCCTGGCGCTGATTCCCAGGCATTGCCTCTCTGACCTCGTCCTTCAGTTTGCCGGCCTGTTATTACCAAAGAGCCCTCAGGGGGGCACGATTGTTGGCAGAGTTCGAGAGCCAGACTGTTGGTAGAATGACATTCCGGCACAAAAACCAGATTTTTCCCAAGGAAAAGCGTATTGGCAGGGATTTTATACAAAGTAATTTTGATTAGTTTTGTAGGTTAAAAAAAAACGAAGATAGATTAATGGCGAAAAAAAGGAAGGGAGCAAGTTCAGAAACTCTTAGTGACGTGATAGTGAAGGGGATGCAGGAGAAGAAGGCTTCGGATATTGTAGTGATGGATCTTAGAAAAATCAAGAATGCGGTGGCCGATTTCTTCGTTATCTGTTCTGGGAATTCAGATAAACAGCTTGACGCAATATCAGATTCAATAGATGCCGAGGTTTTCAAGAAATTCCAGGAAAATCCGTGGCACACAGAGGGCAAAAACAATAAAGAATGGATGTTACTCGACTACATTAATGTGGTCGCCCATGTCTTCAGGAAAGATCGACGAGAATACTACGCCCTGGAACGTTTATGGGGCGACGCGGATATAACTGAAGTGGATAGCGGCAAGAACTAAAAGAATACCCCCACGTTATTTATTTTGACAATTTAATTCATTTTGGAACATAGAAATGGCAGACAAGAAAGACAATAATAAACCATTATTGCCCTCCAAACCACCCAGGGGTAACTATCAGATCTGGGTTATCCTGGCTACGGTGGCTGTAATAATAGGCGTAATGTACTTTAACAACTCCAATAACCTGAAGGATGTGGATTATGACACTTTCAAGCAGATGGTTAGCAATGGTGATGTTAAGAAAGTGGTGCTGGTACAAAATCGAAAATTCGTAGAGATTACTCTTAGGCCGGAAGCACTGCAGAACGCAAAGTATAAACAGGAACTGAATATCAGCGAAGGACCGTTGGGTGGAAGCGCGTCAGGGCCGCATTACTCCATGAAGGTCGTGGATGTTGGCAACTTCGATCAGGAATTTCGAACCATTCGCGATAAACTTCCTGCAGACAAGAGTCCGGAGTACAAGCCAGAAGATCGCGAAGACTATTTCAGCGTTTTTGTTCAATGGGGATTCCTATTCCTCTTGCTCTTTGGATTTTGGATGCTAATGCGTCGGATGACTGGTGGGGCTGGCCCTGGCGGTCAAATTTTTAATATTGGAAAATCCAAGGCAGCCCTTTTTGATGCTGAAAGCAAGGTTAAGATCACTTTTGCTGATGTTGCCGGCTTAGATGAAGCAAAGGAAGAGGTAAAGGAAATTGTAGACTTTTTAAAGACACCGTTGAAGTTCACCAAGCTGGGTGGAAAAATTCCAAAAGGGGCATTGCTGGTTGGACCTCCTGGCACAGGTAAAACCTTGCTGGCCAAAGCAGTTGCTGGAGAAGCTGAAGTACCGTTCTTCTCACTTTCGGGATCTGATTTCGTAGAAATGTTTGTCGGCGTTGGTGCCGCCAGGGTACGAGACCTTTTCAAGCAGGCGAAAGAGAAAGCACCTTGTATAGTATTTATAGATGAAATTGATGCCATTGGGCGCTCCCGGGGACGCGGACAAGTACCAGGCGCGAACGATGAGCGCGAGAATACGCTGAACTCGCTGCTGGTTGAAATGGACGGCTTTGCTACGGACTCAGGGGTAATCATACTTGCTGCGACCAACCGTCCTGATGTGCTGGACTCAGCCTTGTTGAGGCCTGGTCGCTTCGATCGTCAGATCAGTATTGACAAACCCGATGTGGTTGGGCGTGAGGCAATTTTTAAGGTTCACCTTAAGCCCATCAAACTTGACCCTACCGTGGATGTCAAAAAGCTTTCAGCACAGACGCCCGGTTTCGCAGGTGCAGAAATCGCCAATGTTTGCAATGAAGCAGCGCTGATCGCTGCGCGCAGGGATAAAAAAGCCGTTGACATGCAAGATTTTCAAGACGCTATCGACCGAGTTATCGGGGGTCTTGAAAAGAAAAATAAAATCATTCTTCCAGAGGAAAAAAAGATTGTTGCCATTCACGAAGCAGGACATGCGGTAGCAGGTTGGTTCCTGGAGCATGCCGATCCCTTGGTGAAAGTTAGTATTGTACCCCGCGGGGTCGCTGCACTCGGTTACGCCCAATATCTTCCCAGAGAGCAGTTCCTTTACCAAACAGAACAGATGATGGATGAAATGTGTATGGCGTTTGGTGGCCGGGCTGCAGAAGAATTAGTCTTCAATAAAATTTCCACTGGTGCCCTAAGCGATCTCGAGCGCATAACTAAGATGGCTTATAGCATGGTCACCATTTATGGTATGAACAAAGAAATCGGAAATGTATCTTTCTATGATTCAAAGCAGTCAGAATATTCATTCCAAAAACCTTACTCCGAGGCGATGGCTGAAAGAATCGATAAGGAAGTGAAGCATATCATAGATGACGCTTACAACAGAACGAAAAGTTTGCTAACGCAGCATCGCCAGCACCTTGATACAATAGCCAAGGAACTGCTGGAGAAGGAAATACTCTTCCAGGCAGACCTTGAGCGACTGATTGGGAAGCGACCATTTGAGAAGCTTACGACGTATCAGCAATTTACGAACGGGTTGGGCAAATATGAAAAGAAGCAACTCGAAAATGAACAGCCTGGAGTCGACCCTACTCCGACACTGGAGGGAGAGAAGCCTGCAGAGACTGCCAATTGATATTTCATTATAAGTCTTACTTTTGAACTCAGGCGCTTCGTTGCGCCTGAGTTTTTTATTTATGCTAGAACCTGTCCTCGACCTTAAAGGCAAGAAAATTTTTTTTGCGTCCGATTTCCACCTCGGAGCACCCGATCATGCGTCCAGTCTGGAACGTGAAAAACGCATCGTCAAATGGTTACAATCTATCAGGGAAGAGGCGCACTCCATTTACTTATTGGGAGATATTTTTGACTTCTGGTTCGAATACAAATATACCATCCCGAAAGGGTTCGTAAGGCTTCAAGGCAAGCTTGCCGAATTAACCGATGAAGGGATACCGGTCGTATTCTTTACTGGTAATCATGACATGTGGATGTTTGATTATTTTCCCACCAATTTTGGAATTCCTGTCTACCGTGAACCAAAAGCTCTTAGTGTGGGAAATCACTTGCTCCTTATCGGGCATGGCGACGGTTTGGGACCCGGTGATCACACTTATAAGTTTCTGAAGAAATTTTTTGACAGTAAGATTTGCCAATGGCTTTTCGCTCGAATACACCCTAACCTTGGTATCGGAATTGCATCATACTGGTCGAGAAAAAGCAGGATCAGCAACCTGCAGCGTGAAGAAAAATTCCAAGGTGAGCAAGGAGAATTTCTTTGGACATATTGTAATGAAATTGAACGTCAGCAACACCATGATTTTTATATCTTCGGTCACCGTCACCTTCCATTGGAATTAAAAATTGGTGACACAAGTAGTTACATCAACCTTGGCGAATGGGTACGTTACAACAGTTATGCAGTGTATGACGGACGAAAAGTTGATCTGAAAACTTTTAATGGGTAATGATGCGTCTGGCTCTCTTACTTTCTTTCATTTGCTTTTTGCCATGCATGGCGCAAAAAAAAATTGCGTCCCGAAATGTGACCGGTGAAATAATCTCTGCGTATGTCGATCGGGTTGGGGAGTTGTATGTAACGACTCAGGATCATCAAATCCAGAAATTTGATACAAACGGCAAACTCTTGTCGGTGTACAAGAGCAGTACTATACCCACTTTATTTGAGCCACGTGACGGAAGCCGGCTATTTGCATTTTTTAGGGGCGAACGAAAGATAGAATACCTGGGGCCATCCTTTGATGTTCACACTGCCTTTATGATCGATTCAGCCTTCGTCATCGATCCCTGGTTCGCCTGCACGTCTGGAGATCACGACGTATGGATACTTGACGCAGCTGATCACACATTGAAAAGGCTGAACCCGCGAACATCTGACATATTCGTCGATGTTAAATTCCCCGAAAATATATTGACCGATTTTTCCTCGGTTAAATCCATCAGGGAATATCAGAGTTTTCTCTTTCTCTTGGATGCCAAAAAAGGTATTCATGTCTTTAACGGCATGGGGCGCTGGATCCGGACCATTACTACCGGTTCGCTCGGCTATTTCAACTTCCTCGGTGAGGAAATGTACTACCCGGCTGGCCAGAAGCTGGTGTTTATGAATCTGTATTCTGGCGACCAGCGTGAAATACCTATTTCTTACCCCTTTGATACTGTACTTCTGACGGATGAAAGGCTTTTTCTTGTTCAGAAAAACAGAATAGATTTTTTTGAATTCAGACCATAAAACTGTTCAGTTTTGAACATCTTTGTACAACAAAGAACAGGACCATAAAGCCAATTAACCTCCAATGGAAGATTTACTAATTGGCACAAATTTCCCTGATTGACTTCCTTAACCTTAAACCCAAACAAGTGAATCCTGAAGGCGGCAAAATTTTGATGATCGATGATGATGAAGATGTGCTTCTCGCAGCAAAGATGTTGCTCAAAAAGCAAAATCATCATGTGATCATAGAAAAAAATCCCAAGAAGATCCCTTTCCTGCTCAATAATGATACATACGATGTAATTCTTCTGGACATGAATTTTAGCAAGGATATAACCAGCGGGAAAGAAGGTTTTTATTGGCTCGAGGAGATTATTAAGCACGATCCTGCCTCGGTTGTAATTCTAATCACAGCCTTTGGCGATGTCGAGATGGCTGTTAGAGCGCTAAAACAGGGAGCAACAGATTTTATACTTAAGCCCTGGCAAAATGAAAAATTGATCGCTACGATTGCGACAGCTATCAAATTAAAACAATCCTATAACCAGGTAGACAAGTTGAAGAAGGCAAAAGAGATGCTGGAGGAACAGATCAGCAAGCCCTTCGCGGAAATCATTGGAAAGAGTCAGGCCATTCAAGAAGTATTTAATCTTACGGATAAGGTTGCCAAGACAGATGCTAACGTTCTGATTCTTGGAGAAAATGGGACCGGTAAGGAACTGATCGCGCGAGCCATTCACCAGCGTTCGCTGCGCAAAGAGAACAGTTTTGTATCCGTTGACATGGGAGCAATTACTGAAACCCTCTTTGAAAGCGAGCTCTTTGGTCATAAGAAAGGCGCATTCACCGACGCCCGCGAAGACCGGCCAGGACGGTTTGAACTCGCCAACGGCGGAACGCTGTTTCTGGATGAGATCGGTAACCTGAGCCTGAGTCTCCAAGGGAAATTGTTGAGCGTGCTACAGTCTCGCGAAGTAACGCGTGTGGGGACAAATCACCCACTTCCAGTAGACATCCGGTTGATTTGTGCCACGAACATGCCGTTGCACAAAATGGTACAGGAAGGTACCTTCCGTCAGGACCTCTTATATCGCATCAACACGGTTGAGATCCACGTCCCACCGTTATATGAAAGGGTGGAAGACATCCCGTTGCTTGCCCAACATTACCTCAATTATTACGCGAAGAAATATCATAAATCCGTAAAGCTTATTACACCGGAGGCTATGGACAGATTGAAGCGTTACGCCTGGCCCGGAAACATCCGCGAACTCCAGCACGCCATTGAACGCGCCGTCATCATGACGGATTCGGATACGTTGCAAGAGAGTGACTTTTTGTTGAGTCGTTCATTGTCATCCGGCGCTGTGAACCACACGCTCAATCTAGATGAAGTTGAAAGAACAGCAATAGCCAAAGCGTTGCAAATGCACAATGGGAACATTTCCAAGGCTGCTGACGAACTGGGCCTGACCCGGGCGTCGTTATACCGACGAATGGAGAAATATGGACTTTAACTGGCGATCACCCGTATTACCACGGGTAGCGTTCCTGGCTGCTTCTATTTTTCTATTTGGATTTTTTACATTTTCGACTGGTGACTGGATATACGCCCTCGTATTCTTGGGACTTAGCGCCTACCAGGTAAAATTGTTGATTGAATATCTCGACCGCTCTAACGAGAACATCGCATCCTTCCTCGACTCTATTCAATTTGATGATCTTTCTTACTCCTTCAAGACAGCGAGTGACGACCCGGTCGTGAAGAAACTTCACCAGGAATTAAATGAAGCCATGCTTAAACTCAGAAATTCACGCCGGGAAAAGGATTCCGAATTTCTTTTTTTTAAAAACATTGTAATGCATGTCGGCATCGGACTTATAGTATTCAAGGAAGATGGCACGATTGAAATTTTCAATAGCGCTGCCAGAAAGTTACTTAGGCTGAACCGCGCCGAGAAGTTAAGCGATTTAAAGGAAGTGAGTGAGGTATTGGTACATGTCTTCGAGAAACTCAAGACGGGTGGCCGCGAGCTTGTGAGATTAAAAATCGGCGAAGAACTGGTACAACTTTCAGTCTATGCAATTGAATTGAACCTGCGAGGCGAGAACGTAAAACTAATTTCTATCCAGAACATCCAAAGTGAATTGGAGGAGAAAGAAATGGAGGCATGGCAAAATCTTGTGCGGGTGCTTACTCATGAGATCATGAATTCGGTTACGCCCATATCTTCGCTGGCCGGGATAGTTGAAGAAGAATTGAAGCCTCACGTGAGTGAATTAAATCCTGCACCCTTGTCAAAGGACCAGCTGGCAGATATCCATCTTTCATTGCAGACCATCAGCAAGCGAAGTGAAGGACTAATACATTTTGTAAAAGAATTCAGAAGCCTTACCGCGATCCCAAAACCACGACCGGCGCAAATTGAGCTAAGGTGCCTTTTTGAGGAGCTTACGATTTTACACAAGCGTGACTTGGCCGACCGTGAAATACAATTGATTACATCCGTTTATCCCGAGGATCTTACCGTTTCGGCTGATAAAAATATGATTGAACAGGTAATGATCAATTTGATTCGAAACGCAATACAGTCGTTCGAAGATCAGCAGGACAAAAAAATAGAGCTTAAGGCCTATGTCAACGAGAAGTCACGACCGGTGATTACAATCAAAGATAATGGCAGCGGCATTGATCCCGAAGCCATGGAAAAAATATTCATCCCATTCTTCACGACAAAGAAAACAGG
>JAICGJ010000098.1 GCA_025923195.1 Chryseolinea sp. | reverse complement strand
TTTCTTTGGTTTAGTCGACTTCCTCTCAATCCTACCTACCTACCTGGGTCTGCTATTCGGCGGCGCTCAATCCTTGATGGTTATCAGAAGCGTTAGGCTCCTCAGAATATTCAGGATTTTCAAACTCACGAGGTACGTTGGTGAAGGCCAGAACCTCGCGCGCGCCCTTAAGTCAAGCCAGCATAAAATTATTGTTTTCCTGGTAACTATTCTCACATCCGTAATTATCACAGGTACTTTGATGTATCTGGTGGAAGGCCCCGAGCACGGGTTCACGAGCATTCCAAAGAGTATTTACTGGGCCATTGTAACGATGACAACCGTGGGATATGGAGACATTGCGCCACAAACAGCTATAGGCCAGACGTTGGCGTCATTTATAATGATATTAGGATACGGGATTATTGCTGTCCCAACTGGAATTGTTTCAGCCGAAATGGTGTATCAAAAAAATAAAGAAAAGATCACGACGCAGGTTTGTCCTCATTGTCTAAAGGAAGGCCATGACGTAGATGCTATCCATTGTAAATATTGCGGCGCTCACTTGAATTAGGCCAGCACCGCTCCTAACGCGTTAACTAAAAAACAAAAAAAGCCCACTGGATTTGGTGAGGTGTTTCTGAACCCCATAAGACAAGTTTTGAGCTGCTATCATCCGCAACCTTCTTCTGTTAACCTGCTTTTTGGGCGAGGTCACGCCAAATGGCGTGATGAGGCCTGATTTTGTATGAAAGCTTCACTCGGCATTGTTTAAATTTGTTAGGTTCAGCAAACGTGTCCCAAACCCGAGTGGGATTTGGCTGCAACATAGGTAAAACACTTTTAAGGCGCACCATTGACAAAATTGTATTTTTTGCTAGGTGCCCGTTATTCGTTAATAGTTATCCGTTATCCGTTAATAGTTATTCGATGGTGGGGGCATGGGTGTGTCTGGATGCCCGAATTCGTTGACTGAAATCTTCGCACGGGTGTCCAATAACCTGTAACTAATAACTATTAACTGATAACTATTAACCGATAACTATTAACCGATAACTATTAACCGATAACGGATAACTTTTCACTTTTCACTAATTCCGAATATGTTTGTGCCCCGTTATGAATCCCAAGATCAACTTCACTCCCGGGCCCTCACAACTTTATTTCACTGTCAGGGACCACACGAGAACCGCATTCCGCGAAGGAATTCCTTCGCTTTCACATCGAAGCCAAGCTTTTGAAAAAATATTCCGGCATACAACGGATGGCATCCGTGAACTGCTGAGTCTTCCACCAGGGTACCAGCTTTTTTTCACCTCGTCGGCTACAGAAATTTGGGAGCGGGTTATCCAAAATCTTGTCGAGGAAAAATCGTTCCATCTGGTAAACGGATCTTTCTCTAAGCGTTTCTTTGAGATTGCCGGGCAACTTGGTAAGAAACCCGAAAAACTTGAAGCGAGTGCTGGCGAAGGTTTTGAAATAGTAGGGTCGGTCCCGGCGGGTACTGAACTGATTGCTATTACCCAAAACGAAACGAGCACCGGTGTATCGCTGCCTCTTGATTTTATTTATGATTTAAGAGACAAATCCCCTGATTCCCTGATCGTCGTGGATGCGGTATCGTCCCTGCCCTTTCCTGACTTTGATTATTCAAAGCTTGATTCGGTGTTCTTTTCAGTGCAAAAAGGGTTTGGACTCCCTGCAGGTTTGGGTGTATGGATGGTGAACGATAGATGCCTTGCAAAGGCAGAAAACCTGTCGGCAAAGGGGATTTGTATCGGTTCGTATCATTCCCTTCCAGCCCTGCATGGATTCGCGGTAAAGAACCAAACGCCGGAAACACCAAACGTACTTTCCATTTACCTGTTGGGCATGGTGGTTAGGGATATGATTCGACGGGGCATCAGCAACATACGCAGGGAAACAGAATACAAGGCAGCACTTCTTTACCATACCCTGGATCGCCATCACTCCCTTAGCGCGTTCGTTAAAAACAAGGTTCACCGCTCAAGAACGGTGGTTGTTGCCAATACGGGCGATCAGACAGAGGTCTTGACGCGCAATCTAATCGAAAAAGGTATGCAGCCCGGCGACGGATATGGTACGTTTAAAAAATCGCAACTGCGCTTTGCCAACTTTCCCACGCACTCTAAAGAACAATTCGAGTTATTGGTAGACAGTCTCATTTAACTCATTTTACTTGAGCTACTTAAGGGCTATCTTTGAGGTTTTTAAACCTTTTCAGCAAAGGTAAGTCTAACTTCCATACTGTATTTTTCTTGGAAGACAAGGAACTCTTAGATAAAATAAGAAATCCCGATACCCGAAACTATGGGTTCAATCTCCTAGTTCGTGAGTATCAGAAACGAGTCTACTGGCATGTCCGCAAAATGGTGATTGACCATGATGACGCTGACGATCTAACTCAGGAAGTATTTATCAAGATACATCGGCACATCGATCGCTTCCGGGAGGATGCTCAGTTATTCACATGGATCTACCGGATCGCCACCAATGAATGCCTGAGCTTTTTACAGCGAAAAAAGCGCAGATTCTTCCTTCCACTGGCGGATCTGGAGGGTGAATTGACGACAAAATTGCAGAATTCCCCTGGTCTGTCCGGCGATGAGATCCAGTTCAAACTTCAGAAGGCGCTGCTCAGGCTTCCTGATAAACAACGCATGGTTTTTAACATGAAATACTTTGATGATATGCCATATGAGCAAATTTCGGAAATTACAGATACCAGTGTTGGGGCGTTGAAGGCAAGCTACCACCACGCTGTAAAAAAAATCGAAGACTTTTTGTCAAACGATTAAACTTTACAATGAAAAGCAGGTCAAAGTGAATATGAAAAAGCTGGAAGACATACCGAAAAAAGAGATTTTTAAAGTTCCGGAAGGATACTTTGAGAAGCTTCCGGCTATCATACAATCCCGTGTAACGCAACAGCCCACGGAGAACAGTTGGTGGATTCGCTATCGTTACAGCCTCAGGCTGGCGATGCCTGTTTTAATCTTTCTGGCGGGCGTGATCTTTTGGCTGAACCGCCCGCAAAACGACCAGAATGCCGAGAATATACTGGCATCAGTCCAAACTGAAGATCTGATAGCATACCTAAATGAAGCTGATTTAACGACCGAGGAACTGCTTGAACACGTCGAATTGAATACCGAGGAAGTGAACAACATTGAAGAATCAGTATACGAGTTCCAAATGAATGATTCTGACATTGAAGATTTACTAAATGAAATTGAACCCTAGCCTAAGAACATGAAACCTTTTGCTACCATAGTTTTCCTTTGTCTGCTTGCCATCGCGGCAATCGCACAAGATGATGACCTCCCTCAGACCCAGGACACCAAAGTGCGCGAGAAGATAGAAGCGGCGCGGATCGCGTACATCACCGACCAGCTTCAACTGACACCTGACGAGGCTGAAAAATTCTGGCCCATCTACAGGGAGTTTGCCGAACGCCGACGTGAAATTCGTCAACAGTTGAGGGAGACAACCAAGAACACAGATCCTGATCAAACGGACCAGGAAGCGGTAGATCAGCACTTCAAAGTAAAGCAACAGGAACTAGACCTGGAGAAAGATTATTCAGGCAGGTTGCTGAAGGTTATATCCGCCCAAAAGCTGCGGTCCCTGCCTCAGGCTGAGCGGAGGTTCAGGCAGATGATACTGGATCAGATACAAAGACGCCAAATGCAGCAGGAACGACAGCAAAACCTCAGGGACCGTTCGCAGCAACAACTGCAAAAGCGCAACAATTGATTGTCTTAAACGGCTCTTGATGCGGCAGCACAAATTCTTCCTGTTCATTCTGTTACTGGTATCCCGTGCGCCAGCGGCCGCGCAGGACGCTGATTCACCCTTGTTATCCCAGGTAGAGACTGAACTTACTTTTGAAGATTCGCTCTCTATTTTCAGCCTTATCGATAGTCTTCTGGAGCAGGGCAGTTTTAATAGTTCACAACTCGCCCTGCGACTTACTTACAATAGCAACGTTATGTCTACTGGCCGTACGCTGGGTATTCAGAATTTCGGCCTGGCTCCCGGAATATCTTACTATCACAAATCAGGTTTTTATGGCGATATCTCCGGATATTGGAGTAAGGACTTTGACCCATCCTACTACCTGACAGTCGCCTCAGTTGGATATATGCGCGACTTTTCAAAACACTTTTCCGTTCTCGCAGGGTACGATCACTATTTTTACAGAGTGGGCGAAGATAATTATGTTCCCTACAAAAATGCGGTTTCCGTTTCACCAACGCTGGAGCTGAAGCCGTTCGCCCTCAGCGCAACCTATTCCTTTTATTTTGGAGACGCATTCGCCAACAGGATCATGCCTGGCCTCAATGCTATTCTGGAGAAAAAGAAATTGTTAAATATCGATCGCGTGGCAATTTCGCCGGCTTTTTTTCTGTTGCTAGGTGACGAAACGCTAACGGAAATCGAGTATGTCGCTCCTCAGTCGGCTGCCGAGGCGGTACAAAACTACCGAAAATATGGAACGCGGTTTAGACTGGTTCAGCACGATAAGACCGTATTTGGAGTCATGAATTACGCGATTAGCATACCGTTAACGGTAAACCACAAGAACTGGGGATTCGCTTTTTCTTATACTTACAATATCCCGAAGGCATTGCCGGGCGAAGTACTTACATTATCGGAAAGCAGCTACCTCTCTGGCAGTCTCACCTATTTCATCAGTCTTAATAGAAATAAATTGCCTTTGTAAAATAAGAGGCTTTCAATATTTTGCAGCGTCAACGAAATCCGTGTGAATGCCGAAATTTAATGTTCTTTGCCTTTTTTTTCTTGCGCTGACCACGTCATCACATTCGCAGGATTACCGATGGCAGCAACGCGTCGAATACGCCATGGACGTGCGGCTTGATGTTAAGACTCACACACTAACGGGTACGCAAAAACTAACTTACTATAACAACTCAAGAGATACACTGCACAAGGTATATTTTCATCTCTATTGGAATGCATTTCAGCCGGGTAGTATGATGGACGTACGGTCGATAAATATATCCGATCCGGATGTTAGAATCGGAGACCGTATTTCAAAGCTACAAGATGACGAGATCGGTTATCAACACATTGTTAGCCTGAGACAGGATGGAAAAGATGTTAGCCATCACGTTGATGGAACCATTCTTGAAGTAACTCTTGGCAAGTTTATCTTGCCGGGTTCAAAAACGGTGTTCGAGATGAAATTTGAGGCACAGGTTCCTATTCAGATACGCAGATCTGGCAGAAACAATAAAGAGGGTATTGCTTACTCCATGACGCAGTGGTATCCGAAAATGGCTGAGTACGATTATCAGGGGTGGCATGCCTATCAGTATGTCGCCCGCGAGTTCCACAGTGTTTGGGGAGATTTTGATGTAAAGATCACCCTGGACCGAAGCCATGTAATCGGAGGAACTGGAACTCTTCAGAATGCGGATAAGATCGGGCATGGGTACGAGAAACCCGGCACAACTGTAAGGCAATCCACTGGCGACTTGACATGGCACTTTACTGCAAAGAATGTCATAGATTTTGCGTGGGCTGCAGATCCCGATTACGCTCACGACCGCGTGCAGGTTCCCGGGGGACCTGAACTTCATTTCTTCTATCAGAAGGATGAAAAAACAACTTCAAACTGGAAGAAACTCCAGGAATACACTGTCAAACATTTCGCATTCATGAATAAGACATTTGGGAAGTATCCCTATGAAAGTTATTCTATAATTCAGGGAGGAGACGGCGGCATGGAATACCCTATGTGCACCCTCATTATGGGCGGAGGTTCTGTTCAAGGACTTGTAGGACTCATGGCACATGAGGCGTCTCACAGTTGGTATCAGGCCGTGCTTGCTTCAAATGAGGCTCTTTACCCGTGGATGGATGAAGGCTTCACAGATTTCGCCAGACAGGAGTCCATGGCTGATATGTTCGATACGCCAAGAGGCACCTCTCATCAATCAAGTTACGCTGCTTATTTTGGATTGGTGTCAAGAGGGTTGCAGGAGCCCATCGGCCAGCACGCCGATCACTACACTACGAACCTTGCGTATAAAGTTGCCGCGTATGCCATGGGTACGATCTTTCTTGAGCAACTAAAATATATTGTCGGGGAAGCAAACTTTTACAAAGGAATGCGACAGTACTACAACACCTGGAAGTTCAAGCATCCAGAACCCAATGATTTTATCCGTGTTATGGAAAAAACTTCAGGGCTGAAGCTGCATTGGTATATGAATTATTGGGTAAATACCACGAAGAAAATTGATTACGGCATCAAGAATATTATTGAAAATGCGGGATCGACATTTATTATGCTAGAGCGTGTCGGCGAATTCCCCATGCCTGTTGATCTAGTTGTAACTTTCAAAGACGGATCCAAGGAGATGTTTTATATCCCAACGAATGAAACATTGGGCAATAAACCGATCGAGGACCAGACCACACAACGGCTCGACTTAAGCGCGTGGCCTTGGGTGTATCCAACCTATACGTTGAGTATAAAGCGAAATGTGGAGGATATTGCTTCTATTGAAATAGACCCTTCACAACGGATGGCAGACATCGAACGGAAGAACAACATCATGGATCTGTCACAGGGTTTTAGACCGTTTGCAGATCATACTAAATAGCCAATCTGAAACATCACTGAAAGCCGTGTCAATTTTTTTTGCTTTCAGCAAATCACTTTTTAGATTTATGCTGATATGACTGCGGAAGAAGCAAAAAAAAAAATTGAACAGTTAACCAAGGAGGTCAACTTTCACAATGATCTCTATTACCAGCAAAGTCGCACGCAGATTAGCGATTTTGAATTTGACCAACTGCTGGAAAGACTGGTATCGCTCGAAAAACAATTCCCTCAATTTAAGAGTCCTGACTCTCCTACGCAGAGAGTCGGTGGCACTATAACGAAGGAATTTGCGTCGGTGTATCATAAATATCCAATGCTTTCGCTGAGCAACACCTACAGCCAAAAGGAGCTTGAAGATTTTGATGCAAGGGTGGCCAGGGGGCTTGAGGGTGACAGCTATGAATATTTTTGTGAGCTGAAATTTGATGGGGTTTCCATCAGTCTTACTTATGAGAATGGCAAGCTTACCCGAGGTGTAACTCGCGGAGATGGTGTGCGGGGTGATGATGTCACTGCCAATATCAAGACGATCCGAAGCATTCCCCTGATCATAAAGGGTGATGCCATACCGCCTGTGTTTGAAGTGCGCGGCGAAGTTTTTTTGCCGAAGGATGTTTTTCTTCAGCTCAATAAAGAGCGGGAGGATATTGGAGAAGAACGCTACGCCAACGCGCGTAACACAGCATCAGGTACCGTGAAAATGCAGGACTCTTCAGAGGTCGCCCGCCGCAAACTCGATTGCTTTGTCTACTACTTGTTGGGCGACGAAACGGGATTAAATACGCACGAAGAAAGTATACAAAAGCTTGAATCCTGGAAATTCAAGGTCTCACCCACATATAAGAAGTGTAAGAACATCGCCATGGTCCTGGAGTATATAAGCCATTGGGAAACCAGACGGCAGGATCTTCCGCTGGAGACCGATGGAGTAGTGATCAAAGTAAACGATCTTGAGCAGCAGCAACTGTTAGGCTATACTGCCAAAAGCCCGCGCTGGGCAATCGCCTACAAGTACAAAGCTCAAAACATGAGCACACGTTTAAATGGCGTTACCTATCAGGTTGGCCGAACTGGAGCGGTCACCCCCGTTGCTGAACTCGAACCGATATTCCTGGCGGGCACAACCGTTAAAAGGGCCTCGTTGCACAATGCAAACGAAATTGCCAGACTCGATCTTCATCTGGGAGACTATGTTTTTGTAGAAAAAGGTGGTGAAATCATTCCCAAGGTAACGGGAGTTGATCACGAAAGACGGTCTAATAACTTGAAGCCTGTTGTATACATTACCAAGTGTCCTGAATGCAATACAAAACTTGTGCGTGTGGAAGGGGAAGCTGCATTTTATTGCCCCAACGTCAACGGATGCCCACCGCAAATCAAGGGGCGTATTGAGCATTTTATCCAACGGAAAGCGATGGATATCGACTCTCTGGGAGAACGCACCATTCACCAACTGTACGAACTGGGATTGGTAAAGAGCCCCGCCGATCTATATGATCTCAAGCGAGACGACATCCTCAAGCTGGAAGGTTATAAGGATAAGTCAGCCAAGAATCTTATGGATGGAATCGAAAAGTCCAAGTCCGTTCCCTTTGAAAACGTTTTATTCGCTATTGGCATTCGGTACGTGGGCAAGACTGTTGCCGAAAAGCTGGCTCGCTACTTCAAGTCCATCGACCAAATTGCTATAGCCACCGTCGATGAATTGCTCGCAGCGCCTGAGATCGGTGAGAAGATCGCCAAGAGCATATACGATTTTTTTCAGAAGCCGGAAAATCGGAGAGAGATCAAGCGTCTGATGAATGCCGGTTTACAATTTAAGACGCAGGCTAAAGAACCTGAAAAAGAAAGTGATGTGCTGGGAGGCAAATCGTTCGTAATATCAGGTACCTTTGAAAGATACGAGCGCGATCAGCTTCAGGAAATTATTCTGAAGAATGGGGGCCGCATTTTATCCGGTGTTTCCGGAAAATTGGATTATTTGCTTGCTGGTGATAATATGGGCCCATCGAAGTTGGCGAAAGCCGAAAAACTTGGTGTGAAAATTATTTCCGAGAAAGATTTTGAAAAATTATTAAAGGGCTAGCACCAACCTGAAAATCAATGAGGCATAAACTTCTGAAGCTTAGAACAGACTGGGAACTGAAAACAAATAAAACTACGCGTGCCACAGTACCTTACAAGCAAGCGCTAAACGTCGGCATCATTTTTACGGTTGAAGACAAGCAGAAGCACGACTGCGTCAAAGACTTTATAAAAAAGCTGGAGCACGACGGCAAAAAAGTTCAGGTCATTGAATTCCTGCCAGAGAACAAAGAAAATTTTGAATTCAAATTTGACTTTTTTACGGAGAACGATTTTTCAATCTGGGGAAAAATCACGGCGCAAAACGCCCTTCGCTTTTCAGACGCACCGTTTGATTATTTGTTCTATGTCGATATCACGCCCAATCCACTGATACTGTACTTGCTCGCGCGCGGCAAGGCCAGGTGCCGTGTTGGAAGGTCCTGGGTCGACGCACGTCCGTATTTTGAATTCATGATCGAGTCTTTCAACAACAATCAATCCCTTGTCGAGGGCATGTATAAATATACTTCCCAACTACGATAGCGCTAGCTTCATCTTTTAAAAATGAATTTCTTCCCTTTGTGAATCTCTTACGTTCAATTTGTAGCTTGCGGCAAAACTGTAAGTCAAAAAAAATTTGAGTGCAATGAAAAAATTGTACGGAACAGGCGTGGCCCTTGTTACTCCGTTTACGGAAACCCTTGAGGTGGACTTTAAAGCATTGAAAAAATTGCTTCAACATACTGCAAAAGGTGTTGATTATTATGTGGTGATGGGCACCACTGGGGAAGCCGCAACGTGTTCTGAAGAAGAAAAAAACAAAGTGCTGGAGTTTGTTAAAGAAAATAATCCCAACAAACTTCCTATTGTATATGGCATTGGTGGAAATAATACGCAGCATGTAGTACAGTCCCTAAAATCCACTGATTTTAGGGGTGTTTCCGCGCTGCTGTCTGTAAGTCCATATTACAGCAAACCATCGCAGGAAGGGATTATCAGGCATTTCAACACCATTGCTGATCAGTGTCCAATACCTGTGATCTTATACAATGTGCCATCAAGAACGTCCAGCAACCTCACGGCTGATACGACGTTACGACTGGCGGAGCATCATAATATCATTGGAATAAAAGAGGCATCCGCAAATCTTGAGCAGTGCATGAAAATTTCGAAATACATGCCAAAGGATTTCCTGCTCTTGTCCGGAGACGATATGCAAACCGTTGCAATGTATTCTGTGGGGGCAAAAGGGGTGATTTCGGTTTTAGCAAATGCGTTTCCGGTTGTGTTCAGAAAAATGAAAGAGTATGCGTTTGCTGGCGATTATAGCAAGGCAAGCCAGCAACTTTTCAAACTCCTTGAAATCAATGGACCCATGTACATTGAGGGTAATCCGGTCGGGATTAAATATGCGCTGGAAGTGCTCGGAGTTTGTCAGGCTCACGTAAGATTGCCACTAGCAGAGGCGTCAGCTGAATTGCAGGCAAGAATCAGGGAATTGGCAACAGACATAAAAAAATAAGGGATAGCCTGATTTATCCCTTATTTTTGAACTCAAATATCGAAGGTTCTAAGCCTTGTTTTTTATCTCCTGAACCTCTGCACGAATAGCTTGAGCGAGATTCTTAAGGTCTTGCATACCCTTTCTTACGCGGGTACCGGCGGCGCTGTTGCCCTTATTATAAAACTTGTCAGCATCTCCTTCAAGTGAAGCTATGAGACTTTTGAGCTCTTCAAATTTTTGCATTTTTATTAGATTTTAAAGATTGAAAATTTAGTTTCTTACGCCAATTTAAATAAATACCTTTAAAAACAACCCGAAAAGCGGTTTTTTTTAAACTCCCTTGGTCACAGACACTAACACTTCCTCCTTGTAAAATCCACTGTCAAGCTTCTCTTTAAGTCTTGAAAATGCACTGAGTGTAAGCTCTACGTCTTCGAGTGAATGCGCAGCTGTCGGGATTATCCTAAACATTATAACATCCTTAGGAACAACAGGATATATCACAACCGAGCAGAAAATATTGAAGTTCTCGCGAAGGTCCATCGACATATTTGCGGCCTCTCCGACCCCACCTTTGAAAAGCACGGGCGTAACAGGCGAATTAGTGCTTCCAATGTTGAAACCGCGTTCCTTTAATCCATTTTGCATTGCCTTCACAATCTTCCAGAGGTTGGCCTTCAACTCTGGCTTGGTTTTTAGCAATTCAAGACGCTTCATGCCACCAATAACCAGTGCCATGGGTAAGCTTTTCGCGTAGATCTGTGAACGCACGCTGTATCGCAGATACTTCAAAATTCTTTTATCACCAGCAACAAATGCACCTATGCTGGCCATTGATTTTGCAAACGTTGAGAAATACAGGTCGATCTGGTCCTGAACGCCTTGTTCCTCACCGGTTCCCGCGCCGGTCTTGCCCATGGTACCAAAACCGTGCGCATCATCCACAAATAATCGAAAGTTATATTTCTTCTTTAATGCTACTACACCTCTCAGATCACCCTGTTTCCCTGACATTCCAAAAACACCTTCGGTTATCACCAAAATCCCGCCTCCGGTCTCATCGGCCAGTTTAGTTGCCCGCTGAAGTTGCTTTTCGAGGCTTTCCAGATCATTATGCGTATAAACAAACCGCTTTCCCATATGCAACCGCACACCATCAATGATACAGGCGTGAGATTCGGCATCGTAAACGATTACATCCTTACGGTCAACCAGTGCATCTATGATTGATACAACCCCAGGGTAGCCAAAATTCAAAAGCATCACATCCTCCTTCATCACAAAATCCGCCAGCTGACGCTCAAAATCCAAATGGTTTACTGAATTACCAGACATCATACGTGCCCCCATAGGCAATCCAAGTCCGTATTGTGCTGCAGCATCCGCATCAGCTTTGCGAACTTCGGGATGATTGGCGAGTCCCAGGTAATTATTCAAGCTCCAATTCAGTACTTCCCTCCCGTTAAATTTCATCCTCGGAGCGATGTCTCCCTCCAACTTGGGGAAAAAGAAATAGTCATCGGGAAGGTGTGCGTACTTCGCAAGCGGACCTGCTTCCATTCTAAGCTTTTCAAATAAATCTACCATGACGCTGTTTTGGTTTTTATAATTCCTGCAAAAATAAGTAAAAAACCTTAATTTGAAGATTTGGAGCTGAAGGGGCTTGCGGTTTAAGGTTTGAGGTTGGAAGTTACTGATACAAACTAATAACTAATAGCGGATAACTAATTGTCAGAATCTTGCCAAATTTCTTGCTCCATACACTAGGTCTCAGACATGTCAAAAATCAAGAAGATACTCGTCGCAAACCGTGGAGAGATTGCGTTGCGCATCATGCGAAGCGCGCATGAAATGGATATCAAAACGGTTGCTGTCTATAGCGAAGCTGACCGCCAGTCATTGCATGTACGCTATGCTGACGAGGCTATTTTAATCGGTCCGCCGCCCTCGGCTGAGTCTTACTTACGCATCGATAAAATTATCGCCGCCGCGAAGCAATCGGGTTCTGATGCAATACACCCTGGATATGGCTTCCTATCTGAAAACGAACTTTTTGCGAGGCGCGTAGAGGAAGAAGGGTTGGCTTTTATTGGGCCATCTGCAAAATCCATTGAAATCATGGGTAGCAAATTGGCAGCTAAGGCGGCCGTTGCAAAATTTAACGTGCCCCTGGTGCCAGGAACTTCAGAGCCTATCGATGATATCGGCAAGGCCAAGAAAATTGCTGCAGAAATAGGTTATCCAATCCTAATTAAGGCAAGTGCAGGTGGTGGCGGAAAAGGTATGCGGATCGTTGAAGATGGGAAAAGTTTTGAAGAACAAATGGAAAGGGCTGTCAGCGAAGCAACATCCGCCTTTGGCGATGGATCGGTCTTTATCGAAAAGTACATTACGAAACCGCGCCATATAGAATTTCAGATTTTTGGTGACAAACATGGCAACATCGTGCATTTGTTCGAACGCGAATGCTCCATACAGCGCCGACACCAGAAGGTTGTTGAGGAAGCTCCATCCTCCGTACTTACGCCTGATATCAGAAATGCTATGGGCACTGCAGCAATCAACGTGGCAAAGTCCTGCGGCTATTATAACGCCGGCACCGTTGAGTTTATCATGGATGACAAACTAAACTTCTACTTCCTGGAGATGAATACGAGACTCCAGGTAGAGCATCCGGTAACAGAAGAGATCACAGGACTAGACCTGGTGCAGCTTCAAATTAAAGTTGCTGAGGGCGAAAGATTTCCCTTTCGGCAGGATGAACTTAGCATACATGGACACGCACTGGAAATACGCGTATACGCGGAGGATCCTGCGAACAATTTTTTACCTGACATAGGAACGCTCAAGACATACACCCGGCCTCAGGGACATGGTATCCGCGTAGACGATGGCTTTGAACAGGGTATGGATATCCCATTCTATTATGATCCGATGATCGCAAAATTGATCTGCCATGCCGATACCCGGGATGCAGCAATCAGGAAAATGATTCGGGCAATCGATGAGTATGAAATCACAGGGCTCGAAACGACCCTTGGATTTTGCCGGTTCGTAATGGAGCACGAGGCTTTTAGATCCGGAAATTTTGATACGCGGTTTGTAGAAAACTTTTTTAAACCGGAGGCGATCAAAGAGCCCGGTGACAATGAGGCATGGATTTCGGCTGCTCTAGCCGCTACGTTACTCAATGGTAAAAATGGTTCACACCCGGAACCCGCCGCAAGGGCTGAGACGTCGGTAAAGTGGAGGAACAGGAGGTTTGAAGGTTAAGGCTCACCAGTTATGAGTGTCACCGTTAACGGTGACGGCGCAAAACATATTATAAAGATGACAAGGGTGAGCCACCCGAGAATAATGCGTTTTGAATCCAGCGGTTCTTCAATTTCCGAAGGGGGATGTCGCACCCCGACAAACCTTCCTATGATCAATACAAAAGCGAGCCACCCTGAATATCCTTTTAGCCAGGGAAATTGCCACGACAACGCGAAAAGGACTGCGAAGATAACCAATGCATACATGAATGTGTCCCGCTGGGAAAGGCCCAGTCCCGATAACGCCGTATAAAGAAATACAATAGAGACCGGTATCCACCAGATCAGCGACTCATCGTCGGGTGTTACAACCCCCAAACCCGCATACAGAAGAAGCCCAATGAAAAAAATGGTAGCGATGATGCGGTGGATCCTGTATCCAAAAAGACCATAAACCACGTGTCCGCCGTCCAACTGTCCCACTGGGAATAAATTAATGAAAGTGAACACAAGCGACAGAAATCCTGCGAATAGTACCGGGTAGTGCATGATCTCATGCGGATTAGGAACGCGCGCCGGATCGGCCACATATTTTTCAAAAAACAGGAAGATGAGGTTTTTACCAATGGTTAAATCCAGTGTGTTTGCCTCTTGGTTTTCATACACATGGTTGGCATAATCCAGGCCATAGGCTTCGTATTCGGGATGAAACTGAAAAATATATTCAGGTTCCGGCAGATGGGTAAATCCATAAAACAAGACAATCAGCGCCACGATGAATCCGGCTAACGGCCCTGCAAGGCCGATGTCAAAATTTTGTTTTTTAGAATAAATTTTTTCCCTTATCCTGATGATGGCGCCCAGCGTACCTATAGAATACGGCAATATAACGGGTGGGATTGGGATGTAATAGGGCAAGGTAACTTTTACCTTGTGGTACCTCGCCATAAAATAGTGACCAAATTCATGAACGGTCAGAATAAGCAAAAAGGGAATCGAGAATTCTAATCCGCTGACAAAATCCTTCCAGCCGTAATCGGGCATACTAACGGATCTGCCATACGCCCATTCGGCGCCCGCCAACGTGGTAGTAACAAATGTAATAATGAATAATGCTAGTTGCAGCAGAACTCTTTTTTGGTCGCTGTTCATGAAAAATAATCGTAGATCATGTCTGGACTAACTACGTGTACGGCCCTTATACCAAGTCTTTGTGCACCTTCAACGTTGGCTTTGTTGTCATCGAGAAACAACGTTTCTTCCGGAACCAGATTTCCTTCGTCCAGCACGTGCTGAAAAATTTCGGCATCCGGTTTTCGTTTTTTCATTCGATGAGAATAATAGGAACGATGAAAAAAATCATCGAGTGAATCGCATTGGACTCTCGGCAGCAACGTATTATTGATATAGTGCACATGTATATTATTTGTATTGCTTAGCAGGTAAACATTATACTTTGTCTTGAGGATTTCTAAAAGCTGCAGTTTTTTTTTCGGAATATGCAGAAGCATGGCGTTCCAGCAAGCATCGAGCTCGTCGTCTGGAGCTTGAACGGCGAAAAGGGTTTTTACAAACTGGCGAAAATCCGCATCCGACAATTCGCCTTTTTCATAGGACTCGAATTCCGGCGATGATACAAATAAGTGCCGGACGGTGTTCTTTTCAATGCCCGACAGCTGAGCAAAGGATTGAAGCGTAGTATCTACCGAAAGATCAAGGATCACGCCTCCTAGGTCGAAAATCAGATTTTTTATAGAACGATCAGCCTGCACCATTCTTTTTTTATATCAAAGGCCAAATATGTAATAATGTAAGTCTTCTGCAAAATCCTGTCCGTTATCCGTTAACCGTTAATACTTAATAGTTAATAGTAAGTAAGACGATGATGAATTAACGCCGGATTAGGCTATGCCATCACACACGCGCCCACACCCACGATTAACGGATAACGATTAACAATTAACCTCTAAATAAGGAATTGCGTTTTAATTTTAAATATGTAAAATTGCGCCTCCATCTAAAAGGGCCCATAGCTCAGCTGGTTAGAGCACTTGACTCATAATCAAGGGGTCGCTGGATCGTGCCCAGCTGGGCCCACATTTTTTAAAAATTATTGATTAAATAGATTCCTATTTCAGAGGGGTAAAACTAAATTTAATGGGAATCGATAAAACTGAGAGCTATTTTATTAAACTCAGGTGCATTATCATTTGGTAGTCCATGTGACGCGTTGGGAAGTATTACGCGTTTCTTGTTATTCAAACATTGTTCGAGTTCGTCTAAAATTGAAGTAAAAATAATTGGTGACTTTGATCCTCCAACTAGTAAGACAGGACCCTTTATTTGTTTAAGCGCATTGCAAGAAACTGAATGAAGGTTTCACTATTTAGCGCAAAACCTCTCAATTCCAAAATATTCTCCATCATCATATTACGGTATGTTTCAGGAATTTTGGAAAAGGCGAGGCTGTCTCCTAATACCCCTCCGACAAAAATATCCACTGCTCGCTCATTATTAGCTTTTTTGAATTCCTCGGCTGCAGGTATTTTAAATTTTGTCTCAAAGTTTTTCCAAATCGTATCTCCTCCCGTCTTATTTTTCAATAGAGATATGACTGGCGGTTCTACAAGTGTGAGAGTTCGGACCAATTCAGGATGATCTAGAGTAACATGCAAAGCAACAGAGGCGCCGTAAGAGTGCCCAATAAGATGCACTGGTCCGAGGTTTAGGCGCTTCAAAAATTCTGACAGGTCCCTGACATGAGGAGATATGGTATAATCTAAGGAATCATTTACTGTTTGTTTATCCGGGAAAGCATATCGACGGCTATAGACAATTGTCCGATGGTTTGTGGCAAATGTATCAAGTTGTCCCTTAAATCCCCTGTAATCCCCCAATGACCCGTGGACAAATACAACAGGATCTCCATTGCCTATTTCTATATAATGAATGCTGTCGCCGTTAATGAAGACAGCTTTCACTTCAGGAACTGCAGGGGTTTCATTTTTCGTTGTCGTGCCAGTGTTGCTTTTATTGCATGAGCACAAACAAATCAACAGCAACAAAAACATCAGGAAGAAGAAATTTTTCATAACTAATATTTTTGATTCGAATAATAAAACTGGTTTATAAGTATGCATCTGCGATGAATGGAGACATCACAAATACACTTTACAAATAGAAGCCGATTTTAGAGCCAGGCAACCAGACCGATTATTAGCGACGCCAATACCTTTTTCCACGGTGCAGAACCACAATCATAATCAGAAGGATTAAAACGGAAATAGACAAGTCAACCCGAGCAGAACTCATTCGCTCGGCCGTAGACGCCCGTTAGTGAATATAAGAAAATTAACTGTTAATCAATTCCTTGACATTTATTTGCTTAGCAATTTCGTACCCTGGCATAACATGGATTCCGTGAGGTCACAAAATCTGGAATTGATTTGATAGGTCTTTAAGAGCAGCAAACTTCGGTCATTCCGCTGTGGAGAATAAGATCTCACCGACATAAACATTCTCAAACCAAAGCTGTTTTTAGCAATAAGTACCTAAACGAACAGTGCTTTTTTCAACCTGGGAGTCGTTACTTGATTTTGCACAGAAATCCGTGCGTATAAACGATTTCATAACCTCATAATATGAAATTTCTATTTTTCGTGATCATTGTGGGCTGCACTGTTCTAACCTCAAGATCTCAACCAGCAACCACAATAAAGATTGATGAAAAATCCGTCCCGCGGTTAGTCTCTGAGGACACGGTTTTGAAAGCTACCACCACCATTTTTAAGGCAAAAAATTCTAATCCTTTTGCGCTGGTAGCAGGAGGAAGCAAGGGAATTGGCTACGCGATTGCTGAAGCCCTTGCCTTGCGTCAATACAACCTGATACTTATAGCACGCCACCATACCCCGTTGATGAATGCAAAGAAAGAGCTTGAAGAGAAATATAAAATACAGGTAGAGATACTGAGTTATGATTTAAGCAAGGAACAATCAGGACCGGCAATAGCCCAGTGGTGCCTTCGAAATAATATTCCATTAAAAATGCTTTGCAACGTCGCTGGCATAGGAGGAACAAACGATTACCTGAAAGTGCCCCTCGATACTATGCTTTATATGGCGGACCTGAACGTGAAATCCTGCATGACTCTAAGCATGTTGCTGTTGCCGCTGCTGGAAAAAAATGCGCCGTCCTTTATATTGAACGTGAGCAGCATGGCAGGCTTCGCCCCTATTCCTTCAAAAAATATGTACTCCGCAACCAAGTCTGCAGTCACTTTTTTTAGCTATAACCTCCGTCATCAGTTGAAGAAAAAAAATATTAGCGTCAGTTGCCTTGCGCCTGGTCCTGTATTTACCAAGCCAAGTATAAAAGCAGATACCAAACGAAAGCTCGGGTTTTTTGGAATGCAAATGGCCGTGCCACCCTCAAGAGTTGGTGAAGTGGCTGTCCGAGAAACATTGAACGGAAAGATGATCATTGTACCCGGTACGCTTGCTAAGATTACATCGGGCATTGTTAGAATCATGCCAAGGGGTGTCATGGCTTCGGTTTACGGAAGTGTGGGCGAAGAAAAATAAACAGATTACCACAAATTGAGCACTGGCGCATTGATGTATTACTCGACACCGGATGTAGGTCCTAAACTTCACTGTAATTCGAACGCTCGATATCCGCGAGCTTTGCGGACTAACTTTGCGCGCTCGGCGTGAAATGCATTTAAATTTTGTCTCACGCTAAAACCGTTAAGTCAGGGCGCTGAGACGGCAAAACATCAAGTGCAATCAAAAAAACTTGAGTGGAACTGAAAATTGGAGTACCTCGAGAACGCCCGGCATAAACACCTAAACACTTAAACACCCAAACACTACGCTCCGCCTACTTTACAAGATGTATCCATCCTTTACAAGTGGCATGATCGTCAACCGAGACTTCGAAAAAATATATTCCGCCCGCGAGGTCATCGCCATCCCAGTCGTATTGATAGTCTTGCGATTCGTACACCTTTTCTCCCCACCGGTTAAAAATTGAGAGTTGCGTTTTGAAATCGTAATCTCCCGGAGTTAACCCTGCCTCATCACCTAGCTGTATGGTAAAAGCGTCGTTTGCATCATCTTTGATAAGTGGTGTTATGACATTTGGAATGAGTAATTTGAAAACAGGCATGGCAGCAACTTTTTCAGTTACACAGAATTCACGCACGCCTACAAGCTTCACATTGTATAACCCGTCTTCGTCAAACTCGTGCTCGGTCTCTTCTAAATCCACGGTAGTTCCATCTCCGAAATCAAAATACATCCGATCACCATCGCGAAGGCTATCCGTAAGATTTTTAACCGTTATCTTCGGCCTGTTCAGGCATTCAGCGCTCCTGTCGATTTCAAATTCAGGCTCAATGAGCGGTATTACCGTGAGCTTCACCGTATCATACCTCACACAGCCCGAGGCCTCATTCATGGTTACGAAATACCGCATCGTATCTGCAGGAGTTACCACCGGACTCGCCACGTTTGACTGGAACGCTCCATCCTCGCTGCGCCATGAATACTGCTTCGCCCCGCTCGCTTTCAACTGATACGAGGAACCAAGGCATAATGCATCGTCATCCTGTACCTTGCCCTCCGGGATAAAAATGTCAACTTTGATTGCAACCGAGTCTTTAACCTTGCAGGTGCCAGGGTCGATGGCTTTAAGGGAAACGGTGTAACGACCTGTGGCCTTGTATCGGTGCGGTACCATGGAAGTATCTGACTTAACGATCCGAGTGCCGTCTCCCAGGTCCCACTCAAAGATTTCGCCACCTGTACTGAAATTCTGAAATACTATTGTATCGGGAATACATACGTTGCTTAAACCTGGCATATCCAGCTTTACAGAATTGGATTGCAGACGCGCCTTCAATGACGATAGATCAAATTTAAAAGCCGCATTGTTACAATTTTCGCTGCGATTGATCCTCGACCAGGCGCCTGCTGTGGAAGGAAAGTCCGACGTGGATTGACCAGCCGAGTTATACGCGCGACACCCGGCGCATACGGCATGATAAACCACACCTCCCTTGTCAAACCGGCTGGTGCCACCATCCACGTGGGTTGTAGATTGATTTCCACCCAGATATGTTCCGTACAGAAATTGTGAAGCGTCGTCAGTGAGTACGATAAAATAAAAGTCGGATCCCGAGGTGGTTCGCTGAAATGCGTCACCGGTAACGGGCATGTTGAACGTATTGCTTTGCCAATGAGCCGTTTGGCTATTAACGATTCCACCCCAACCGGACATATAGAGATTGTTGCATTCATTGACGAGGAAAGCTGTCGGCGATATATCCGGTACACCCCTGCCAGAGCCGAAGACCGTAGAGAAAAGCAGGGTTGACAATGACCGGTTGAATTTCTGAACGAATTGTCCACTGTTTGGATTGTTATAAACTCCCGCTGTAATAGGGAAGTCACCATCTGTCTGACCATACACAAATATTTCCTCAGACTCGTTTATGTCGAGGAAGTAAATCTGATCAAAAGCTGTTGTGCCAGTATAGGTCACGTTGTAAAGCGTATCTCCCGCAGGCCCGATGTGCGCGATCCAGCCATCGGCGTCTCCTTTAAGAAGAGGCTGATAACTTGTGACCTTTACAGGAAAGTTTGCGCTGGTTGTGCCTCCTGCCAAGAATATTCCGTTGTCCTTATCCAGCTTGAGCGTATGCGCCGCGTCTGTGCCGCTGCCCCCAAGAAACGTTCCCCAGAGCATCTCCGACAAATCCGCATTCAACTTCAATAGTATCGCATCCGTTTCACCGCCGTTGAAAGTTACATCGCGGCCATTCTTCATGGGAAAATCACTCGATGCTGTCACTGAACTGATATAGATATTATTTTCGCTGTCGGTAATGATGTCACCGCGCAGTTCATCACCATAATTCTTCGTCAATGCACCAAAAGTTGGGTTTAGTCCGTCATTTTGCGTCCCTCCTAAGAAGGTCGAGCCCAGCAGCTGCGAACCATCTTTGCTGATTCGTGCAACAAAAATATCGGAGCCGTTTGTATATTCCACGACGTGCAGCACGTTCGGTCCCCCGGCATAGGTACGGTCTATTGCATTTTCAGTGGTAGGAAAACCCGTCGAGCTGGTGGTTCCCAGGACAATCAACTCTTCGTTTGAGTTCATCACGAGGCTGTGCGGCGATTCAGAATCTTCTGCGCCCAGGTAGGTTGCATAAAGCAACTGCTTACCCAAGGAATCATACTTCAAAATTCCGATATCATATAGGCCTCCATATGTCCTCTGAAAGGCGCCTGGCGTAGTTGGGAAATTTCCGCCAGCGTTCAAATGCGAGGTAACGCCTGCCGAATAAAGGTTACCATTTTCCCCGGGCGTTGCCGTGCTACCCCAATTATCTGCTGTTGATCCTGAATAGGTAGCGAAGATCAGCAGGGGATCGATAATAAGTTCATAGCATGGGTCATAGCCTTCCGGAAAACAAAATGAAAGCCGATTGTTCACAAAGTGGTACTCGCACAAGATCCGAACCTTCTTTCCATCGATCCACTGATAGGCTACTGGTTTCTGTTCGATCACATCACCGACGGAGGTTTTGACCGTTAAGTGGCCATTCTCAAGTATTACGGCCTCTGCTCCTATGTATTCGAGAATTATTTGGGAGGGATCTCCATAGGGCGCCACTATGAAGTCGTATTTGACGTGGTCGTCCACCGAATAGACTTTCATGGTAATATCTCGGTACAGATTGGGGTAATTGAAACCATCGTATGCGTATGCTTTCGACGCCCACCGCTCCGGATTATTTCCAATAAAATAGTTGTAGTATTCCAGAGATCTACCGAAGGCAGAAGGTGATGAATGAGCATTTGCTCCAATAAAATTCACATCGACAACATGGCCGTCGATCATTTCACCACCCTGGTACCTCCCATCCGACTCATTTATTTTTTCGTGTGAATGCTGGTGCAGTTCCTCCATCCGATTCTCGTCCAAAAAGACGTAATGAAACTTGCCTGGCTGAACGGACATTGTGCCGCCTGGCACGCGGGCGGTAAAGTGTATGCCGGAAGGCCATTGATTTTTATTCTCGATGAATTTTATGCCAGGCGACGTGCTGGCCCATGCGATAACCCCCGAAAAAACAAGCCCAATTACCAGGAATGAAAATTTATGATCCCTGCAAATCCACAGCATATTAAAAAATTAAGTAACGGCTCTGAAGAGCAAGATAGGAATAATCGTGCAAAACCTATCGACGTATTTGTCGAAATGCCCGGCAGAAAAAGCGAAATATAGCAGTAAGTAACTTGCCAAATTCTCAATTATATAGCTAGTACTGAATCGGTTTCCCAAAATGTTAAGACTTGTAAAGCTATTGTAGCATTAAATGTAACTCTGTATTGTAAGCTTACTTACGACGATAAAGCACGCAGTCGCAGCAGCGTCTCCTACGGGGGACGCTGCGTTGTTTAACGCTTTTTAACAAAAGGTTTTTTGGGGGGAAGGTTACTGCAGTCCGTCAGAGTCCCTGAGACAGGAGACTCTGCGGAGACTGGCCGTGCTTCTTATGGATTGTTTCCAATCGTAAGTCACGTCTCCTGATATAAAGTCATGGGATAGGTTTATACAAAATATAACTCGCATGGTAAGCTTACTTACAAGGATAAAGCAAGCAGTCGTAGCAGCGTCTCCTGCTAAGGGACGCTGCGTTGTTTAACGCTTTTTAACAAAACGCTTTTTTGGGGAAGGTTACTGCAGTCCGTCAGAGTCCCTGAGACAGGAGACTCTGCGGTGACAGGCGGTGCTTCTTATGGATTGTTTCCAATCGTAAGATACGTCTCCAAAT